>JAESSK010000043.1 GCA_016764155.1 Rhizobiaceae bacterium | reverse complement strand
AACAATGTGCCAAGGCCAACGCCAGCGCCGCCCATTCCAACACATGCAATGCCTGCACCGATCAATTTTGCTGCATCTGCTTCCATGATAATATTCCTTTTACTTGGTTTGATTCTTAGATTTGAATTTTAGTTAATTAGTGTGAGGGATGAATTGCATCGTTGAGATACATGCAAGTCAAAATTGCGNATACATAGGCCTGCAAGAATGCGACCANAAACTCCAGNGCCGTTAACGCCACAGTGAAAGCGATNGGCAGGATAGCCAATGCAAAACCACCAGCGCCAAAAGCACCGATCATGGAAACGGCAAAGCCTGCGAAAACTTTCAGTGTAATGTGTCCAGCCAGCATGTTTGCGAACAAACGTACGGAAAGGCTGATTGGGCGCGAAATGAAGGACAGTATCTCAATGAACACAATCATTGGAATCAACCATCCAGGGACACCTTGCGGCACGAACAGCTTAAAGAAGCCCAGACCATTTTTCATCAGGCCATAAACGATCACAGTGCCGATCACCAAGATAGCAAACGCCGCGGTGACGACAATATGCGTCATCACCGTGAAGAAATACGGGAACATTCCAAAAAGATTCGAGACCAAAATAAATATAAATAGCGAGAACACCATAGGGAAGAACTTCATCCCCTCACTGCCCGCACTGTCTCGNAGCANATTAGCGATAAATTCGAAGCACATCTCCGATATCGACTGCAATCTGCCNGGGATCAATCCGCGACCATTGGTCGACAGGATCAAGAAACCTGCGGAAAATGCCACTGTAAGTGCCATAAACAGGGCNGAATTGGTAAAAGACAGATCGACGCCGCCCACTTCTAGTGGAATCAACTTTGTGATCTGAAACTGGTGGATAGGATCGTTTGCCACCTGGTATCCTTTTTATATTCTGCGTTTGGTTCTGGTTGGTTACCAGACCATCGCATCANTCATCTTCATTTCGTTCTTTCGTATCGGCGTTGCTGTCAGGACGCAAGGCCCTATTTTCAGCTACCAATCCTGAAGAACGCATTACGTTCAAAACACCGGCACAAAACCCGAGGAGCAAAAACAGAATCATTGCCCATGGCGTTGTGCCAAAAAAACGGTCAATCGCCCAGCCAAAAGCTGCTCCAACCAAAATTGCCGCCACAAAATCAGTGGACAAGCGCATGGCATAGGAAAAACCAGTAGCATCGGTATTGCGTCTTCCGGGCTCCTTCTCATCCTTGCGCCGTGACTTTAACTCACGTTGCAGGGAATCAAGACGATCACCCAAGTGATCCTTTTTTCCGTTTTCGTCGGGTTTTTGGCTATTGTTGGCCAAGCGATAAGTTCCTTTGAAAGGTTCATCAAAAACACGAGAGTTTCGGTCTCTAAGATCGCGCGAAACATAGGTTCACAACTACCCAGTGTCAAGCAATTGCAGTACGACTTAGGTCGTGTTCCAACATAAATATACCGGTNGTTTGCACAGTGCGACAATGCGTCATGCGTTAAGCGGTAAATTCAGTGCATTTTAATGNGAAATGTAGCGCTGATTGCAGCTTAACTCCAGCCACCGTTCTTTGTGCGATAAAAGACNTGGAGGCCNATTTTGCCTACTTTTTTCATCTTTCTTGCCCATTTCGGGTGCACATAGGTAGCNTGATAATGGGTGGATGAGCCAACCTGCGAGAACCAGATTCGTCCGGCACTGGTTTCAGTGGCAATATGTTGAGCCACCTTCCAGAGNTTTATGTTCCTCACACGATCTCGGATACGATCACAAGCGAATGAGAACTGGCAACGGTTACGCCAATTTTTATTCTGATAGACCACACCGCAAATCGAACCTGGATAAGCCGGGTTTTTGACCCGGTTAAGAATNACCTGCGCCACNGCGGCCTGTCCGCGCACCGATTCNCCGCGCGCTTCAAAATAGATGCCTTCGGCCAGACATTTTTGCTGGCGCTTGGAAAAGGCGCTCTTGGGCAGATANCCNCCNGCCCATTTGTGATCGCCCTTNCCGAGTTTTGGCAGAAGCGCTANCGGNGTTGTTGNTTTTAACACAGCNGCAAAGGGCGAGCGTTCCAGCTCGGGTTCAGCAGCAAAGGCAAAAACCGAGCCTTCTGATTCTTTCACAAGTTTTGCGATCATAAGTGGAAGAAGCGGATCGATATTTGATTTAGCTGATCCTTTTGCATGAAAAGCCGAGGCGACCTGCAAAGCTTCGTCGTGTGATTTGGGTTTTACAAATGCTAATTCAAGTTTTTCGCTGCGATTGAGGCCTTCAAGCATGCTATGGCGCTGTAGGACCGATCCGGCGGAAAAATGTACCGGTGGCGCTTTCGCAGTTGTAGACACAACACGGCTGCCTTTGAGGGAACGATTGATCTTTTGCGGCACCCGTTCAGTCTTTACACCCATTTGGATCGGCTGCTTCATAGATGCGGCGCGCTCTAGGGTTTTTGGAACTGATCCGGTGACCGTATGATCAAGGGCAGAAATCTGGACGGTTTTACCGGTGATAAAAACAGCCGCGAGAATGGTTTCTCCGGGCGCTTCTGCCACATGCGCCATCCAGCGATTGGAAGCATCTCTGCTGGCCACGTCCTGAAATGCGATCGCATTGGGAAAACCGAAAAAAATGCCGCCAGCGGCAAGCANAGGGAATGCAATTTTCTTTGCCCGCTGTTGCCAGCTGGCTGAAAAAGNATGGGAAGTACGCAAAACTCTACTCCACAGGTATGATGTGTTTAGCCAANNNGGCTGAACAAACTGAACTATCTGTGGANTGACCATAAATAATTAACCTTGAGGAAGCGTTAAGCGATCATTTCCAGAAAGTTAAGAATGGAAAATTACCCTGCAGCGAATTTCAGTGCAGGGTAATTTGGGCATCATTATGCTCACAATGTGGAGGCGTATTTTTTCCTGTGGTTAGTGCGTTTCCGTTTGTAACGGATACGCTCTAATTGTTACGCCGCTTCCTATTTGCGAAAGGGTTTTCGCTCTTACGCATGAACAGGCGGATCGGTACTCCGAACAGATCGAACTCCTTGCGTAACTCATTGACCATGTAGCGGCTGTATGAGGTTGGCAGCGAATCCGGCTTGGAGCACGAGACCGAGAATGTCGGCGGGCGGGCTTTAGCCTGCGTGATGTAGCGCAATTTGATGCGACGACCCGATGCTGCTGGCGGTGGATGATGGTATAAGATACCCGAGAGCCAACGGTTCAGCGGAGCCGTCGGGATGCGGCGGTTCCATGTTTTATGGACTTCCAGCACGGCAGCCATTAATTTATCAATGCCCTCGCCTGTCTCAGCGGAGATTGGAATGACCTTCAGGCCCTTAACCTGCGAAAGATGCCGGGCAGCTTTTTCGTGCATTTCTTTTAGCACGGCCTGACGGTCATCGATCAAATCCCACTTGTTCAGCGCAATAACCAGAGCACGGCCTTCGCGAATGATCAGATCGGTGATCTGCAAATCTTGTTTTTCAAATGGAATGGTCACATCCAGAACGATGATCACCACTTCGGCAAACTGCACAGCGCGAAGACCATCAAATACAGAAAGCTTTTCGAGTTTGCCCTGCATCTTGGCTTTTTTGCGCATTCCGGCAGTATCGTGAAGCTGGATCAACCGGCCGTGCCATTCCCAATCGACGGAAATTGAATCGCGCGTGATGCCAGCCTCGGGGCCGGTTAACATGCGCTCTTCGCCNATCATNTCGTTGATCAGCGTTGATTTNCCNGCATTGGGCCTGCCGACAACCGCGATTTTCATCGGCTTGGTGTTGTCGTAAGCGAGTTCTTCCTCGCCATCTTCAAAGCCTTCGGGTAATTCCTCTTCACTGTCACTGTCACTGATTTCGATTGGTGCAGGTTTCGGCGGGAAGGCNACTTCCTCGCCAACNTCATCGATGATTGCCTGATAGAGATCGCTCATGCCGATGCCGTGTTCTGCGGAAACGGGAACNGGATCACCAAAGCCAAGCCGGTAAGCGTCATAAAATCCGCTCTCGCCGGTTTTGCCTTCCATCTTATTGGCAACCAGAACAATGGGGGTTGCTGTTTTACGCAGNATTTGNGCAAAGGTTTTATCAGCAGGAACAATGCCGGTTCTAGCATCTACCAGAAACAGGCATAGATCGGCTTCTTCGATTGCCAGATCGGTCTGCTCGCGCATGCGGCCCTGCAGGCTTTCTTCCTCAGCTTCTTCAAGACCGGCGGTGTCGATGATCTTGAAACGCAAATCACCGATGCGAGCATCGGCCATTCTGCGNTCNCGGGTAACCCCTGGTGTATCATCGACCAAAGCAAGCCGTTTGCCGACCAGTCGATTAAACAGGGTCGACTTACCCACATTGGGGCGACCAATGATGGCGACAGTGAAACTCATCTTGTTACTTTCTTTTACACGGCGCAATTAGCGCCGGGCAGCTCTTCGCTGCCTCTACGGCCAACTTTGCAAAGTGGGTTAGCTGGCCTTGGTGACGCCTTTACCGGCGAGTAATTTCAACATGACATCCGCTCTAGAGCGTGTGCCTGCGGTGGATTGCGCATCGTCCATGATTGCCTGAAACCATTTATGGGCTTCCTGCAATTGNTTGGCNTTCCATGCGGAAAGTCCCAGCCCTTCACGAGCGGAATGNCGAAANGGNTCGCCNCCTTCTGCCAGAGCGCCGAGGCGTTTTGTTACGTCTTCCATGGTGCCNGAATCAACCAGCAAAAGACCTGCACGCAANTGAGCGACGCTTTGCAATGTGGCGTTAAAGCTGCTGTCTGCTGCGATTTTATCAAAGGCTGCGACGGCTTCATCGACATCGCCGCGTTTTGCGACCTCGGAAGCGATCCGCAATTGCGCCAATGCNGGGTATTGCCCGGAGCCTGATGTGCTCAGCGCTTCAAGGTTTTTGATTGCCTCNTCGTGCTTGCCATCATTGGATAGAGCAACGGCAGCCATGAATTTATCGCCGGAAGCAGCCGATTGGCTTTCGCTATAGCTTTGCCAACCGCGTGATGCACCGGTAACCACAACGATTAAAACCGCTATGCCGATGATAACCCATTTATATTTCTTCCAAAGGCCTTCCATACGGTCCTGCCGTATTTCTTCATTGACCTCGCGAATAAACTGATCGTCTTCCATAAAATTCTCAATCCGGATTGGTAGATTTGTGGTTTGGCCAAGTAATCTGCCTCAAAAAGCGGCGATTTGGCCAATCAATCTTTGTTGTTGGATGCCTTGTAGCCGAAATCATACCCTTTATGCAATCACTTCTACGCCAATCAGCATGCCGTGCAAAACGTGAAGCATCAACATCCAAAGACCAACGCCCACGACAAGGGCAATGATGTCAGGATAAATTGACGTCACAACCGGTGCAACAGAGCTTCTGCGTTCAACACTTATTCGGTTTAAAACGGCCCAAATTAGGATCGAACCAAACAACAATATGCTGGCAAGATCGCCATTTGTCATTAAATGGGCAATTGCCCATATGATGACGCCGGTGATCATCGGATGCTTCAACCGTGCCTTGATATAACCGGTAGGCAAATTTCCGGCGATCAAAAACACAAAGGAAATCAGCATTAACACCATGACGAGATGGGGCATCCATGTGGGCGCATAATAAAAATCCGGCACATCGGGACGTGCTTCACTAAAACCCCAAATGATCAGGCCAAGCCCACCCAGCGAAAACACAGAATAGAGCCCACGCCATCCATTATTGCCAAGCTTAACGATCATATCTTCACGCCACCTCGGTGCAAGCATTTGAACTGAGTGAATTCCAAGGAAGACTATCAGTCCTAAAATCAATATCCACATGGTGCTCTCGCTGCTATGTTTAATTAATACTGGCTTGAACATAATGGCTGACAAGGGAGATTGCCATAGCATGTCTGTTGATATTGAACTTGCGGTTAACATGCTGAACGAGAAGCAGAAAGAGCTGGAAGAATTTTCCGAACTTTCGCAACAATCACGCCAGACCGTTGAACTTGATCAACAATCCGTTGGCAGGCTTTCGCGCATGGATGCGATGCAGCAGCAAGCCATGGCAAAAGCGCAGGAACGAAGCCGCCAGCTTAATTTGCAACGCATCGAAATGGCGTTTCGCAGGATCAAAGACAGTGACTACGGTTATTGCGCCGATTGTGATGAAGAGATTCCATCAGGCCGGTTGAAGGTCGACCCGATGGCTGAACGTTGCATAAAATGTGCTTAGCTTTCTCTCACGGCGTTTCCTCGCTTTCGTTCGGGCCTGCGAGGCGCGGCGCATTAGCGCCGGTCGCTCTT
>JAESSK010000042.1 GCA_016764155.1 Rhizobiaceae bacterium | reverse complement strand
ATTACCAACCTGAAGGCAAAAGCAATCAGGTACATGGCACATATCAGCGGGTATGGTGAAATTGGTAGACACGCCAGATTTAGGTTCTGGTGCTGCAAGGCGTGGGAGTTCAAGTCTCTCTACCCGCACCACTTAATATTATAGATATCAGTGTTTTCGTAACATTGAATAACTGGGTCCTTCCATACCTATTGGAACAAGCGCAATGCTTCGCGCGCAGGTTTTCATAACATCTCAATAAATCGCGGTTGGCACATCTGGTGCCCGTACCTGCTTAAACCCCATTCAATACAAAACATGCATCGCCATACCATTCCGCGGCGCGATCTAAGTGATTGCCATGACAATGAATCCGCCAATGATTTTCGGACGTTGGCCGTAAACTGCCTGCATTATAGGCAGCTGATACAAGCAATGGGTCCATTCCGGTTTTTGCTTTATTGTGGGCGATAAAAGCGGTTCCTATGTCGATACAGGTCGCAGCATCGTATAGCCCCAAATTCTCAGGTGATTTTGATGGCTTGTTCTTGAAATATTTCAGCGTGTCAGAGGATGAATATTTTAGATCGTAGGTGGTATTCATCCACCGTGCGGTGTCCGACAAAACCTGCATGGGGCCAGCACTATAATCGCCCTTTTCCTTGCCATCCAGATTTGCGTCCCCCGTTGCACGAAGAACATACGCTTTTTCCCAGCGGAACGTTTTTGGGCCGGTGAACCCCTGAGCTCGGTAGCGGCCGGTCTCTGTGGCAATCGTCATTACAATGATCGCTGCAGGCACGTTATATTTGGCAGCCGAAGCGGCAATTTCATGTCCATACCGAGCAACAATCTCCTGAACCGTCAGCGGGGAACCAGGCGTACGCCAGAGCTTTTCTGTGCCATCGTGATTAAGTGTAAAAATACCTCTATGGTCATTCTTCCAGGAATCACCGTCAAACATCGAATGCCAATCTGCAGCGGGGGCAGTCACCTCTCCACCAAAAACGACTGGAGGTACCATTGGCGGACGCTCGCTCATATCGGGCACAGGCGGTTTCTTGATGCCGGGCCAGCGCGTAATTGCCGCTTCCAAATTATCGGCCCAGCTCTCATCTCCACCTTCTGGATAATCACCATTCAGCAACTTTGAAAAACTTGTCCCAATTAATTGAACATGGGGCTTCTCCCAGCTCAGCGGCTCCAAACCATTTGCCCGGGCGATTTCATGAAATCTATCCCATTGTTTGGCGACACTTGAAGGTGAGGTATTCCAGTTCCATTTGCCATTTTCAAAACGCACGAAATCAGCAGCCATTCCATATTGGTGATAGCTCTGCCAAGCCCTTGCATTGCTCACGATAGATCCTGGCGTTGTACGACCTTTCTGATAGAGATGATTTTGACGTTCCGGTGCGCGAAACGCTTCAAAAACTTTCATGGGGATGTTTTCTGAATCCAACTGCTTTTGAACCGCGATCACTTTTTTGCGCACAACAGGATGAAGCCTGTTTAAATCATGATCACGCTTTGTTGGACTAACCGGAGCTGTGACAACAGTATGCGGGATTGGCGTTGGCGTTGGCGTTGGCGTTGGCGTTGGCGTTGGCGTTGGCGTTGGCGTTGGCGTTGAGGGAACAATACCGGCTTGAGACTGCAAGCGCTTTTTAATACTTCGGAAATCCGATAAAATTGAGGGATCAGAGAGCCTGAGAATTTCGTCCTCCAGGTCATCAATCCGACCAGCAAGTGCGTTCGCTGCTTGGGCACCTTGCTGTGTTGCAAGGGATGCGCGAAGACGTCCAATTGCCAGAATTTCTTTGCGAAGCTCATTCTTGTCATTTTCGTTTGATGACTTGGCAATTGCTGAAATAATTACTTCTTGCAATTCAATCAATTGAGCATCTGTAAATGTATTATTGGGCATAATTTATTCCTTTCGGTTTTTGTTTTGCCCCCTTGTTCCTTAGCTGTTCCTGATCAGAGTGTTGAAGCCTTTGCCATATGGCCACGCACTGCTATGGCTGTTGCCCGTAACTCCATGATTGCCTCCGTACTGCCAGACAAAACGATACCCAGCCTTGGGTTTTCAATNGCATATTGGGTTGCCCGAATGGTAGCAGCCTGCTTATCCAACATGATGACCCAATCTGAATACAGCACTCGNACTTGCTCATGTTTCGTACGTAGTTTGGCAAGGTCTCCCTTCGCNACCCCCCCTCTCACTGCGGTAATATCCAATTCAATTAATANAGCGACGAATTTGAAAGCCGCNGGTGTCTGCTTTTTCATTTCGGACAGAAGCTTCAAGACCATGTCGCTGGATTCTTTAAAATTTTCGCGGAAAACGGCGGTTGACCTCTGGTTGAGGGCAAATTTTGCAATGCTACGCAACACTTGNGTATAGACTGTCAGCTGGCCAGCCGCGATACCAGCAGTTGAAAGCAGAGCGGTTGCTTCAGTTCCAAGCAGGCCCGCTCTGGCTTGAATATCGTTAAACCCNTGCCCAGTGGCATAAGCCAACATCAATTCATTATAGGTGGAGATCGTGGCAATTGCCCTTCGATACTCCTTTGCAAGTGGCGGATCAGCTTGATCTGAATAGTAATGGGCATTNTCNGGTACAAAANTTGGATCAANTCCTGACTTTGCTCCTGGATTAAATGTGCTTATCCGGCCAATTTCACGCTCGGAAGCGGCCAATTGATCAATCAAGGCTGTGGAGACAGCTTTGCTATCATCAAAAACCCTCTTATAGACTTGAAATTCTGCAACTCCGACAGTCGTAGTACATGCCGACAAAACAAAAACCAAAACTGCAAGCGCAGAAATCAGCCTTACTAAATACATCTCCCCTCCACCCCTCAATTTTATATTACCGGCACATCTATACCGATCACACTCACTCACCCCACACAAATAGTTACTTACTTATCTTCACATATNGGAAGTAAATCAGTATTCCTCTGTTTTGTGANGATGTCAATTGAAGGGAGACTTACTTGCANTCAAAGGTTGCATTCNNNCTCCCCANCAGATGATGTTCAAGTTGATGAGAGGGGNGTAAATGGANTTTTCTGNACGCGTGGTATCGGCCTAAGCATTAAATACCCAGCGGTGGAAAACACAGCTTCCATCGTCTACCGTCAAAATAAGTTCTCAGACATTTCTAATATTAAATACTCTTATAGGAGCTTCTCTATCCGGGGCGCAGGCGGTGTATTAGCTGCAACACTGCGTTTTCTCTTGCCCAAAAAACCCATGTCTGTTATTACGCACCCGAACGGCGGAGCGGCATTTAGGACCACGTGCTTTTGGCAACCTATCCGCACCGCAGATTAAAAATTTAATCGCAAAAATTTCAATCGTAATTTACCGGTTAGAACAGTTTAGACAGGTGCAACACTATGCAAGTTACCGAAACGGTCAATGAAGGCCTTCAGCGCGAGCTAAAAATCACCGTTCCTAAAGCGGACATGGCTGAACGCTTGATGGAGCGTCTTACCCAAATGAAATCTCAAGTCCAGATTAATGGGTTTCGTCAGGGCAAAGTTCCGCTTAGCCATTTGAAGAAAGTCTACGGCGAACAGGCAATGGCCGAGATCGTCAATGACATCATCAATAACCGTTCCGGTGAAGTGCTGAAAGACCGCGAAGAGCGTCCGGCTCAACAGCCTGAAATTTCCATGACTGAAGACGAAGCTCATGCAAAAGAAATTTTGTCAGGAAATGCCGATTTTGAATACACCATGTCCTACGAGGTCATGCCGGAAATCAACGCACCTGAGCTCGAAAAACTAAAAATTGAACGTCCTGTTGCTGATACAAGCGACAAGGAAGTTGACGAGCAAGTTGAACGTATCGCTGAGAGCGCTCGCCAATATGAAGAGAAAAAAGGCAAAGCTGCCAAGGGCGACCGCATTATCATGAATTACCTTGGTAAAATCGACGGCGAGCCATTTGATGGAGGTGCTGACGATAATGCTCAATTGGTACTTGGTTCTGGCCAGTTTATCCCAGGCTTTGAAGATCAGTTGATCGGGAAAAAAGCAGATGATGAAACCGTCGTCAAAGTTTCCTTCCCTGAAGATTACTCTGCTGCACAGCTTGCAGGAAAAGACGCCGAATTTGATGTGAAAGTTGTTAAGGTTGAAAAACCGGGCAAACTGGAAATCAACGACGATCTAGCCAAACAACTTGGTGTGGAAAGCGCTGAAAAATTACGCGAGACGGTTCGCGGTCAAATTGAAAGCCAATATGGTTCATTCACCAGAGCAAAAGTGAAGCGTCAAGTTCTCGATCTTCTGGACGAAAAAACCAAAATGGAACTGCCTAAGAAAATGGTTGTACAAGAGTTCTCCAATATCTGGGGTCAAGTTGAGGGCGAAATGAAACGCTCCGGCAAAAGCTTTGAGGATGAAGACACCACAGAAGAGAAGGCTCGCAAGGAATACCAAACTCTGGCTGAACGCCGAGTGCGGGTTGGTTTGGTGTTGGCTGATATCGGCGAAAAAGCTGAAATTCAGGTGAGCGACGAGGAAATGCAACAAGCTGTTTTCCAACAGGTTCAGCAATATCCCGGCCAAGAACAAGAAGTGATGGATTATTTCAAAAATAACCAAGACGCAATTGCCGGCTTGCGCGCTCCGATTTATGAAAACAAAGTCGTAGATTTCATCGTGGAAAAAGCATCGGTTACCGATAAAACCGTTAGCAAAGAAGAGCTGATGAAAGAAGATGAAGACGAATCTTAGATTGATAAATATCTAACCTTCGATAAAGAGCCTCCTTATGGGAGGCTTTTTTTTGGCCATTTCACACAGAACCCCAACATGGTAGATTGCGCGGAACGCAGCGACGACTATGGTGAGGCGTATGGATTGGTGATAGATCACGAGAAAATTCAAAAACTGATTATCTGGATGGTCGATGGCGCCCGCCCTAGCGCCAATGCTCAAGATATTGTCGAAGGCATTTGTACCCGATTGGTCGATGCAGGCATTCCCGTGACGCGGTTTGTCTTGTTNATATATACGCTACACCCACAAATTCGCGGTCGCCGTTTTAAATGGACGCANNCNGAAGGNGTGGATTCNGCCGANGCTAAATTTTCGGTGTTTTCCAGCGACCTTTATAATCATAATCCGCTNCCNCGGGTCATCGAAACCCAAAGCTCCATCCGTCGCAAATTGGTCGATCCAAATTGCCCGGATGATTATATCATTATCGGGGAGTTACGTGAGCAAGGTTTTACCGACTATCTGGCCCTGCCGCTGATATTTACAACAGGCGAAACCCATGTGGCCACCTGGTCNNCTTCGCANGCNNATGGTTTTTCCGATGAANCGATTGATGTTTTAGAACAAATNGCCCCGCCGCTTGCCCGGCTTACGGAGACCTANATGCTTCGCCTCAATGCGGCTAATCTGCTTTCCACCTATGTGGGGCGGAATGTGGGGCAACGCATCCTTGAAGGAGCCGTTCAACGCGGNGATGGNGAGGATATNANTGCNGTTATCTTGTTTGTTGATTTCAAAAACTTCACCAAACGCTCCAATTCGATGTCGGGGCGAGCGTTGATCGAAATTTTAAACACCAGCTTTGATGCCCTGGTTCCTCATGTCGAAGAAAATGGCGGGGAGATTTTGAAGTATCTGGGAGACGGCTTCTTTGCGATCTTTCCCTATAGCGATGAGAGTAGCGCGAAAGATGCCGCCTTTGCCGGGTTAACATCTGTTAGGGCTGGTTGTGCAGCGCTACAAGAGGCAACTGAATTAGCCACCAAACATCCATTGTTTGATATCAGAACGGCCCTCCATGCCGGTTCGTTTCATTATGGCAATATCGGAGGTAGCGCCCGGCTGGATTTTACGGCAATTGGGCCTTCGGTGAATTATACGGCCAGACTGTTGAGTGCAGCAACAGAGCTTGGAACTGATCATGTGGCATCAGAGCAAGTTCGTGCATTGCTAGGTGATGAAGTCATTCACATTGGCAATGCCGAATTCAAAGGATTTTCAGGGCAGCAAAACATTTACGGCCTGAAATAATCCATAGAAGCTAAGCTGAAATCAGGCTTTCAATATGAGCGATGGCTCTGGCTGTTTCTTGCCCATTGGGGCCACCGGCCTGAGCCATGTCTGGACGTCCGCCGCCACCTTTTCCTCCGACAATTTCAGAAGCAGCGCGAACAAGATCTACCGCGTTGAAGCGCTCGGTTAAATCATCACTGACGCCCACAACAATACCGGCTTTTCCATCTTCCGAAATAGCACCGATTGCAACAATTGAGCTGCCCAGAGATTTTTTGGCGTCATCGACCAATCCCTTTAGATCCTTCGGGCTGATGCCTTCGACAGTTTTTCCGAGGAATTTGATACCATTTAGGTCCTTAACTTCGTCTGCACTGCCGCCGCTTCCGCCGCCCAGAGCCAATTTCTTTTTGGCATCCGACAATTCACGTTCAAGGCGTTTACGATCTTCGATCAGATTGGATACGCGCTCAACAACATTTTGCGGCGGTACTTTCAACGCAGAAGCAATTTCCTTCACACGGGTTTCTTGGCCCTGCAAATAGCTNCGTGCGGNGTTTCCGGTCAGTGCCTCAATGCGGCGCACGCCTGACGAAACTGCGTTTTCACCCAATAATGTAATGAGACCTATCTCGCCAGTGTTTCTCACATGCGTTCCACCGCACAATTCCAGCGAATAGGTTTTGCCAGCGTCGTCACCACGGATGGATTCGCCCATGGAGACCACGCGCACTTCATCGCCGTATTTTTCGCCGAACAGAGCCATAGCTCCCAATTCGATAGCGTCATCGACGGCCATGATACGGGTTTCAACCGGAGTAGACTGCTGCACGATTTCATTTGCCATATTTTCAATGATGGTCAAATCATCGTCAGAAATTGCCTTTTGATGGGAAAAATCAAAGCGCAAACGATCCGGTGCGACGAGTGAACCCTTTTGAGCCACATGATCGCCCAGCACTTCCCTCAAAGCTTCATGGATTAGATGGGTGGCAGAATGGTGGGAGCGCAGACCACTTCTTTTCTCATGGTCCACAATCAATTCAAGCTCGGTGCCCGGTGTCAATTCACCCTCAACAACAAGGCCATTATGCACATGCAGATTGCCCAATTGCTTTTTTGTGCTTTGCACCTCGATTCGACCGCCAGCGAAACGGACAATGCCCTGATCCCCTTGTTGGCCGCCACTTTCGCCGTAGAACGGAGTTTGATTGACCACAAACTGGATTTCGTCACCAGCCTTTGCTGATTGCACTTCTTCGCCATCCAGAACGATTGCCTGAACAACGCCCTCAGCATGTTCTGTCTCGTAGCCTAGGAATTCTGTTGGACCGTGTTGATCACGGATTGAAAACCAGATTTTTTCATCAACCGCACCACCTGCTCCTACCCAGGAGGCGCGCGCTTCTGTTTTTTGGCGATCCATTGCTTTGTTGAAGCCGTCTGTATCAACAGTGATGTCACGCTGACGCAATGCATCCTGTGTCAAATCAAGGGGAAAACCGTAAGTGTCATAGAGCTTGAAAGCGGTTTCGCCNTCGAGCTGNCCACCTGAATTGATATCCTTGGANGCATCNCCCAAAAGACCNAGGCCNCGCTCAAGGGTTAGGCGAAAACGGGTTTCTTCCAGTTTCAATGTTTCTGTAATGAGTGCCTCGGCGCGAACAAGTTCAGGAAATGCAGTGCCCATTTGCGCAATCAGTGCCGGAACAAGACGGTACATTAGTGGCTCGTTCATGCCAAGCAGGCTGGCATGGCGCATAGCGCGGCGCATGATGCGGCGAAGCACATAGCCGCGCCCTTCATTGGATGGCAGAACACCATCGGCAATCAGGAAGGATGTAGCACGNAGATGATCAGCNATNACACGGTGNCTGCCGCGATTANCNCCTTCNGCNTTCACGCCNGTTGCCTGNTCNCTTGCAGCAATCANTGCNTTGAAGAGATCGNTNTCNTAATTATCGTGAACGCCCTGCAANACAGCCGCGAGACGCTCCAANCCCATNCCGGTATCAATTGACGGNTTGGGNAAATNCAGACGTTGNTCAGCNGAAACCTGCTCATATTGCATGAAGACGAGGTTCCAGATTTCAACAAAGCGATCNCCATCTTCTTCGGCNGAACCTGGAGGNCCACCCCAGATGCTTTCGCCGTGATCANAGAAGATTTCAGAGCACGGNCCNCAAGGGCCGGTATCGCCCATGGACCANAAATTATCACTGGTTGATATTTTGATGATCCTATCTTCAGAAACGCCNGCAATTTTNTTCCATAGATCNAANGCNTCCTGATCCTCAGAATAGACTGTGATCAGTAGCTTATCTTTTGGAAGGCCGTATTCTTTGGTCAATAAATTCCAGGCGAATTCAATCGCATCCGGCTTGAAATAATCACCGAAGGAGAAATTTCCGAGCATTTCAAAGAATGTNTGGTGGCGGGTGGTGTAGCCGACATTATCGAGATCATTATGTTTGCCGCCAGCGCGAACGCATTTTTGCGAAGTTACGGCGCGGTTATAATCGCGTTTTTCCAAACCGGTAAAAACGTTTTTGAACTGAACCATNCCCGCTGCAGTAAACATCAGGGTCGGATCATTGCGTGGAACCAAGGGGCTGGATTCAACAATTTCATGCCCCTGTTTTTCAAAATAAGAGAGGAATGTTGATCTGATTTCATTGACGCCGTTCATGGGATCCCACGTATGTTTTTGGTTTTCGGTAGCAACAATTCTTGATTGCCTTAAATCGTTTGTAGCCTTCACCAGTCATGCTGTCCAGCGTCACATTTCAGCATGTTTGTAATCTCTTAAAACCAAAAAAGGCTGCAAGTCAGACTTGCAGCCAGTTAAAGGGTTTGAAGGCACATAAAGGGTCAAACCCGGGTCTGTTTTAACCTGGATTCAGATCAACCGGTGGCAGCGCCATCGTCGTCTTTTTTGTTGTCCTTGTCTTCTCCCTCGGAGCCTTCAAGCATTATCTCACCCAACAGGCCTGCTTCGCGGCGAATGGATTCTTCGATCTCTTCGAAGATTGGCGGATGATCTCTTAGGAACTGTTTGGCATTCTCACGTCCCTGCCCCAGTCTTTCACTGTTATAGGAGAACCATGAGCCCGATTTTTCAACAATCCCGGCCTTTACGCCCAGATCAATCAATTCGCCAACCTTGGAAACTCCCTCACCGTACATGATGTCAAACTCGACCTGTTTGAAAGGAGGCGCCAATTTATTTTTGACGACTTTGATTCTTGTCTGGTTGCCAACGATTTCATCCTGATCCTTCACCGCACCGATGCGGCGGATGTCGAGGCGAACAGAGGCATAAAATTTCAGAGCNTTACCACCGGTTGTGGTTTCGGGAGAACCGAACATAACGCCAATTTTCATCCTGATCTGGTTGATGAAAATNACCATCGTGTTGGAACGTGAAATNGAAGCGGTCAGTTTNCGCAATGCCTGGCTCATCAAACGNGCTTGCAGACCGGGCAAGGANGCGCCCATATCGCCTTCAATNTCAGCTCTTGGTGTCAGTGCTGCCACACTATCAATTACCAGAACATCNATAGCNCCNGAGCGCACCAACGTGTCGGTGATTTCCAGAGCCTGCTCGCCTGTATCGGGCTGTGAAATGAGCAAATCTTCCAGATTAATGCCAAGTTTGCGGGCATAAATAGGATCAAGCGCGTGCTCTGCATCCACAAAGGCGCAAATGCCACCAGCTTTTTGCGCTTCGGCAATTGTGTGCAGCGCCATGGTTGTTTTACCGGATGATTCAGGCCCATAAATTTCAATGACACGCCCCCTTGGCAGACCACCAATGCCCAGCGCAATATCCAGCCCGAGGCAACCGGTAGAGATTGTCTCTATCTGAACCACATCCTTGTCGCCCATCTTCATGATCGAGCCTTTGCCGAAAGCCCGCTCAATCTGGCTAAGTGCTGCATCCAGCGCTTTGGTTTTGTCCACTGATTTTTCCTCTACAAGACGAAGATTACGTTGTGCCATGCTTATCACCCTTTTTAACGTGGTAGTACCCCGCTTTCTGCGGGTGTACAGTTTCATCTCGGACAACGTACCCTGTTTGTTCTCATTTGTAAACACTGATCTATCTTATTGATTTATATCAATAACTTCTATTTTGTTCTTTTTTTGTCCTCCCATTTCGAATCTTGTTCTGTAGCTTGGAAAAATATGTCATATATAGATTGAACCAGAACGGGCGTGGATATCTACGCCGACGATTCGCATTTATTGCAGGCAAAACTCCAAATTGAACTCATCTCCTAATCCCATTGCTGTTTTTATAACTGGCGCACATCTGGATGTGGTTGGGCGGTTGAATTCTGCTCCTATTAAAGGGGTATCCAATCCCGGACGAATGGAGAATGTGCCTGGCGGTATCAGCCTGAATATGGCGAGCGCTGCTGTGCAATTGAATTTAGATTGCGCGATCATCGGACCGATTGGTGATGATCTTGCGGGTGCGCAGGTGCGTAGCGCGATTTTCGAGCGTGGTATTATTGATGCAATGGTGGGGGGCAGTAAAACCGGAACTTACACCTCCATTCTTGCGCCGGATGGTTCTTTGGTAATTGCTATTGCCGATTTGGGAATCTACGAGAAAATCACAGCCCCCTCGATTTTTGATCACCATAGGGATGCGCTTTCCAATGCCAGTTTCTGGGTGCTGAATACCAATGTCTCGGCATCCGTTCTTGCTGAGATTGTCGGTGAGAAAAAGGATGGCTTTGGCGCTAACGCACGCATTGCGGCAGCGACCATATCTCCGGCTAAAGCACCGCGTCTGGCTCCCATCCTTAATGCCATCGACGTGTTGTTCACCAACAAACTGGAAGCCGCAAGCCTGTTGGATAGAGACGACTTGGAGAACAATGTTGATCTCGGCAATGCATTACAAACTCTTGGTGTGAAGTCCGGCACAATTTCAGATGGTGCAGGAGCCTTATATTGGTGGTGCGAGGAAGACCATGGAACGCTCTCCCCTCCCCGTCCGGAAAAAATTGCCAGCGTCACGGGTGCAGGCGATGCTCTGGCTGGTTCTGTTTTGGCTGGTTTGGCGAAAGGGCTGGACTTTGAGACTGCCGTCAAATGCGGCATGATGGCGGCTAAATTGACCCTGCAAAGCGATGGGCCAGTTTGTTTGCAATTGAGCTGGGAAAGTCTTGCAGGCTAAGAATATCGCTGTATAAAGCGCCTCCACCCTAGGTCACTGAACCAAAATGGGTTAAATTGCATTCTTCAACGACATATTAAAACAGATACGGAATCTATGATGGCAGCAAATAATGGTGATCTGGCGGAGCTTGGGCT
>JAESSK010000041.1 GCA_016764155.1 Rhizobiaceae bacterium | reverse complement strand
CATTACTCTTGTGCGAACTGATTCGCCCAATTGTTCCAAATCATATGCGCTAGCATTACCCGTATTGATCATGAAATTGCAATGTAATTCGCTCATTTGAGCGCCACCAATTTGAAATCCGCGAAGACCCGCTTCATCAACCAGTTTCCACGAGCTATGGCCATCCGGATTTTTGAAAGTAGAGCCACCGGTTTTTTCGCGAATAGGTTGCACGGTTTCGCGGTGATGCTGCACTTCATCCATGGCTTTTTGGATTTCAGCCTTGTCCTTTGAAACGCCTTCCAACAAGCAAGAAGTAAATATCAGCCCCGCATCCGCCTCACTATGGCGATAGCTATATCCCATATCTTCGTGGCTAAGCGTGTGTTTATTGCCTTGGCGATCAAGGGCCGTAACTTCCTTCACACGATTGGTGGTCTCTGTACCATTGGCGCCAGCATTCATGCGAAGCGCGCCACCAATACCACCGGGAATACCGTGATAAAATTCAAACCCGCCAAGCCCCAATTCCAAAGCCTTTGCGGCAAGGCGCTTATCTTGTACTGCAGCGCCCACACGAAGCGAGGTGGAACCTTCCGCTTCAACAAAGCCGAAGCCTTTGGCCGAGAGCCGAATAACAATTCCTTCAATACCGCCGTCCCGCACCAGCAAATTTGAACCAACACCGATGATGGTAATTGGAACTTCAGACGGCAAATTCTTCAAAAACAATGCCAGATCATCTTCGTCAGCAGGCTGAAACAAAACGTCAGCAGGGCCACCCACCTGAAACCAGGTGATTTTGCTCATGGGAGAATCGGCCATCAGCCGTCCCCTTACCTCATCCATTAGAGGCGTTATTTGGGCGAGCAGCACTTCACCCGCTGTCATTTGGCCAGTTCTTCCGGCAGCGCATAAGCCCATTTGGTGATATCGCCAGCCCCAAGAAAAATCACAATATCGCCGGGCTTGGCAATTTCAGAAATAATGCCCGCAATCTCGTCTGGACCATCAATCAAACGCGCATCCCTGTGTCCACCAGCGCGAAGGCCAGCAACAAGTGCAGCAGAATCGGCGCCTTTAATCGGCTTTTCCCCGGCTGCATATACAGGCGCAATCAGCACCGTATCTGCGTCATTAAAACAGGAGCAGAAATCATCAAAAAGACTTTCAAGCCGCGTATAGCGGTGAGGCTGTTTGATGGCGATGACACGACCGGAAGCTGCATCTCTAGCCGCTCCAAGCACCGCTTTAATTTCCACCGGATGGTGGGCATAGTCATCATAAATATCGACATCTTGCCACGTTCCGATCAAGGTAAACCTTCGCTTCACACCGCCAAATGAAGCAATCCCTTCTTGAATTTTTTCGCCGCTTACACCCAATTCATGGGCAATCGCAATCGCCGCCGTTGCGTTCGAAACATTGTGTAANCCGGGCATTGGCAAAGCCAGATCTTCAATACTCGTGGTTTCTCCGGTTTTGCGGTCATGCATATCGACACTGAAATGGCTGACAGCACCTTTAGTTTGCAAATCCCTAAAGCGAATATCAGCCTGCGGATTAGCACCATAGGTAATCACGCGGCGATCGGTGACTTTAGAAACCAGCGATTGCACTTCCGGGTGATCAAGACAGACCACGCCAAAACCATAAAACGGTACATTATGTAAGAATTGAGAAAACGCATCGCGCACCGCATCAAAAGTGCCGTAATGATCGAGATGTTCCGGATCAATATTGGTTATTACCGCCACATCCGCTGGCAGTTTGAGGAACGTACCGTCGGATTCATCCGCCTCAACCACCATCCAGTCACCCTTGCCCATACGCGCATTGGTGCCGATTGAGTTGATAATGCCGCCATTGATAACAGTCGGGTCCAGCCCACCTGCTTCGAGCAATGCACCAACCATCGAGGTCGTCGTTGTTTTTCCATGCGTACCGCCAATGGCAATTGATTTCTTAAAGCGCATGAGTTCAGCCAGCATCTCGGCGCGGCGCACCAGCGGGATACGGCGTTCATGGGCTGCAATCCGCTCGGGGTTATCGGCTTTGATCGCGCTAGAGGCCACAACAACCCCTGCATCACCCAGATTTTCGGCCCGATGCCCGATATGAATGGGAATACCTTTTTCGCGCAAGCGTTGAACATTTGGCCCATCGGCCATATCCGAACCCTGCACATCATAGCCAAGATTATGCAAAACCTCGGCAATGCCGCTCATGCCTATGCCGCCAATCCCCACAAAATGGACCAGCCCGATTGATTCTGGCATCTTCATAATTTCTGTCCCCTACTCTTCGTCAGCAAGCTGTTCAACACAATCTGCCAGCTTGACCATTGCATCCGGATTTCCGGTCTTTTTGGCCATTTTAGCGATAAGCGCAAGCTTTTTCGGATCGGCAATTGCAGATTTCAATTTTTCAGCCAGCATTTCCGGTGAAAGTTCCGCCTGTACAATAACTTCGGCCCCTCCAGCTTTTTCCATAGCAATGGCATTCCAAGCCTGATCCCCATCCAAAGAATTTGGATAAGGGATCAAAATCGCCGGACGCCCAATCACCGATAATTCAGTCACTGTGGAAGCCCCCGCTCTGGAAATCACCAGATGCGCTTTTGATATTTCTTCAGGCATATTGGAGAAAAATGGAGAAATTTTGGCCTTCACCCCAAGCGCTTCATAAGCGCTTTTTAAGGCTTCTTCGTCCTCCGGCCTGGCCTGTTGCAAAATGTTCAACAGCTTGCGTTCTTTAGGTTCAAGCAGTTCAAGTGCCGCTGGCATGATTTCACTAAAGAACCGTGCGCCCTGCGAACCACCAAAAACAACCAGATTGAATTTACCGGTTGTTTTGCGCACCGGATAAGCTTTGTCGCAAACCTTCAACACCATCGGACGAACGGGGTTGCCCGTTTGCACCATCTTATCAAGGATTTTGCCACTGGCTTGTTCAAAGCCGATGGCAACGGTGTTCACAATATCCGACAACATTTTATTGGCACGGCCCAGAACGGCGTTTTGTTCATGCACAATGGTCGAAATACCCGCACGGGTCGCCGCATAAAGAGGCGGAACAGTGGGATAGCCACCAAAGCCCACAACCACATCCGGTTGTAATTTTTGCAACAATTTCTGGCTCTGGCGATAGCCCGAAAACAAAGTCCAAATGGCTTTAACCAACGTAATAGGGTTCTTTCCGGAAAATGTTGCCGAGCGGATAATATGGGTTTCATCAGAGGGAAAACTATCGGCAAAACGTTCAGCGCGTTCATCGGTTGCCAAATGCACGCTCCAGCCGCGTGACACCAATTCATGCGCCAGTGCTTCGGCTGGAAACAAATGCCCGCCAGTACCCCCGGCGCATAATAAAACAAGACCCTTACTCACAGTTTACTCCGCTACTCTCAGTTTGTGGGGCGTAAACCGCATCATCAATTTGCCTCCCCGTGTTTCAGGTCTTTTGCGGGTTAACGCCAACATGAAGCCCATGCAAATCGACATCGAAATCAACGAAGACCCACCATAGGAAATGAATGGAAGCGTCATGCCCTTGGCCGGCATCAATTGCAGATTAACGGAAATATTGATCATCGATTGGATACCAAACATGATCAACAAACCAGAAGATGCAAGCCTCACATAATCGTCGCGTTCACGCATGGCGTGGGTCAATCCGCGCAAAACAATAAACGCAAAAACTGCTACCAGCCCCATGCAAACCAATATGCCATATTCTTCCGCGGCCACCGCAAATGGAAAATCCGCATGGCCATCGGGAATGATATTTTTAACAGTGCCCTCGCCCGGCCCCTTGCCTAGCCAGCCACCGCTGACAATCGCTTCACGCCCGGTATCCACCTGATAATGATCGCCCTCACCGGTAATAAACCGGTTAATCCGTCCAGCCACATGGGGAAACAACGTATAGGCTGCACTCATACCNAAGACGCCAATGCCGCCAAATGCNGCAATCCATACCCAAGACATTCCNGCCATGAANAACAACGCNCCCCAGACAATCGCCAATAGCATGGTCTGACCGAAATCAGGCTGCGCNATCAATAATGCCGAAACAATNGCAAACAGGATAATTGAAAAGAGATTGCCCGGNATATCNGCCCTTCTGGAATTCTCGGCAAAAAGCCATGCCGATATGATCACAAAGGCAGGTTTGACGAATTCCGAAGGTTGAAGTGTAAAGCCACCCAGCTGTATCCAGCGCCTGGAGCCCTTAACGTCTGTTCCAACAAACATCGTCACCAGCATCAATATAATACCTATTGAAAACATGATAAATGCAACCCGACGCACCGAACGTGGCGACAGCATTGAGCATCCAATCAATAATATTACCGCCGGTATCAAAAACAACGCATGGCGTTTGACAAAGTGAAGATTAGGAGCACCGATGCGCTCAGCAACAGGCGGGCTTGCGGCAAAGGATAACAATAGGCCGAATAACATCAGGAATAGGATCGCGCCCAACAGTGATTTATCCACCGTGCGCCACCACTCCGCCATCTGCGTTCTGTCGGTTCTGCTCACCATATCAGGATGCCTCCTTAAAATATTCCACACCGTTTATTGCTTCAACAGCCGTGCGAAATGCTTCACCACGAATCTCAAAATTAGCGAATTGATCAAAACTGGCACAGGCAGGTGATAACAATATGGCCAACTCGTTGTCGCCATCAGCCCTACTTGCATCTTCAAATGCCCGTTGAACGGCAGCGCCAATCGTGCCCGAAATCTCAAATGCCACGTCATCACTTAGTACGGCTGCAAACTCAGGTGCCGCTTCGCCCACCAGATAGGCTTTTTCAATTTTCGGAAAGAACGAACGAAGCGAATTAATGCCGCCCTCTTTCGCCAAACCACCGGCAATCCAGTAAATATGGTCATAGCTGGCTAACGCCATCGCGGCCGCATCAGCATTGGTTGCCTTGGAATCGTTAACAAAAACAATGCGCCCAATAGAACCCACAGGCTCCATACGATGAACCAGCCCCGGAAAGCTTTCAAAACCGGCTTGAATTTCCTCGTCGCTCAAACCGACCAAATGACAGGCGAGCCAGCACGCCGCAGCGTTTTGCCCATTGTGAATGCCGCGCAAGGATGGAATGCCTTCAAGATCGGCAATCTGACGCTGCCCATCTTTTGTTACCCGCTCCAAATGAGAACCGTTCAGATAAACACCTTCATCCACGCTGGAGCCGTTCGATATCCGATGGATATGACGCTTGCCATCTGCATGATAGGCTGCAATCGCCGCAGAATAGTCGTCATCGACACCGATGATTGCCTCGCCGCTTTGCGCCACAAGTCGCTCCTTAATCGAAGCGTAGTGAGCCATATCACCGTGGCGCTCCAGATGATCTGGTGCAAGATTGAGCAAAATGCCAATGGTCGGATCAAGCGAAGGTGCCAAATCAATTTGATAAGACGAGCATTCCACCACATAGATCGCATCATCCCTAAGCGGATCAAGCGACAACACGGCTCGTCCGATATTGCCGCCCATTTGCACATTGCGCCCGGCGCTTTTTAGCACGTGGGATATCAAAACCGTGGTGGTCGATTTACCATTGGTTCCTGTGATCGCAATGAATTTTGCATCCGGCGCAACAGCGCGGCGCTCTTCTGCAAATAACTCCACATCGCCGAGGATTGGAACCTTGTTGGATTTCGCCAGTTCCACACTCCAATGGGGTTTTGGATGGGTAAGCGGAACACCAGGCGCCAAGATAAGCGCATCAATCTTTGAAAAATCAAGTTCGCGCAAATTCTGTGTTGCAATCCCCTCTATACCGGCAGCTTTCACTCGCTCAGGGTTATCATCAAATGCAATCAGATCAGCACCACCGGCAATCAAAGCCAAAGCTGTGGCCATACCGGACCCGCCAAGCCCGAATAAGGCTACTCGCTTATCGCGATATGTGGTGACTGCAATCAAATCTCTTCCTTTAGCGAAGTTTCAGGGTTGCGAGCCCAATCAACGCAAACACAATTGAAATAATCCAGAAACGGACAACCACCTGACTTTCCGTCCAGCCCTTCTTTTCAAAGTGATGGTGAATGGGTGCCATGCGGAATACTCGTTTTCCCGTTAGCTTGAACGAGGCNACCTGAATGATCACGGAAAGCGCCTCAATCACAAACAAACCACCAATGATCCCAAGCACAATCTCGTGCTTTGTCGCCACNGCAGAAGCACCAATCATGCCNCCAAGCGCAAGCGAACCGGTATCTCCCATAAANATCGCTGCGGGCGGNGCATTGAACCATAANAACCCAAGTCCGGCACCAATGATCGAACCGCAAATCACCGCAATTTCACCGGTTCCAAGCACGAAATGAATTTGTAGATAATCAGCGAAAATCGCATTTCCCGACAGATAGGCAATCAAGCCAAACGATCCAGCCGCAATCATCACAGGTACAATCGCCAAACCGTCAAGGCCATCGGTAAGGTTCACGGCATTGCCGGCACCCACAATGACAAACGCNCCGAACGGTATAAAAAAGATGCCTAAATTGACGACGAATTCCTTGAAAAAGGGAAAGGTCAACGAGGTAGCAAACGGCTCTTCGCCATTTTGCATAAGAATAAAACAGGCAATCGAAGCCAGAAAGAACTCCAGCAGCAAACGAATTCTACCGGAAAAGCCTTTGTCGCTTTGCCTGGATACTTTCAGATAATCATCATAAAACCCGATAGCGCCAAAGCCCAGCGTCACCATCAATATAACCTGCACATAGGTATTGCCAAGATTGGCCCAAAGCAGAGAAGAAATAGTAACCGCCACCAAAATCATCAGCCCGCCCATGGTAGGCGTACCGGCTTTGGCGAAATGGGATTCAGGACCATCGGCCCGAATGGGCTGACCTTTCCCTTGCCGGACCTTTAGCGCGCGTATCATCATCGGGCCAAACAGGAACAGGATGAAAGCAGAGGTTATCAACGCCCCACCGGTGCGAAACGTTATATATCGAAACACATTAAAGCCGGAAATATCCGACGAAGGTTCTTGTCCCAAATAAAACAGCATAAATTTTTCCCTCTAAGTCGCTTTTTTCTTAAACGCTTCGACAATTTTTTCTACTAATGGAACAAATTTAAGACCTTTTGAGGCCTTGAATATCACAACATCCCCGCCACGCAGCGTCTTTAGCAGCTTTGAATGTAGTTCACCAACTGAGTGAAAATGCCCACCAAAACGCNCGGCCGGAAGCACATCTTTTAGCGCCATCATTTCTTCGCCCACCATAAATACCTGATCGATTTGATTGGCGACAATCGGCTCCACCANTTTTTCGTGCAACTCTTTCGAGAAATCACCAAGCTCCAGCATGTCACCCAAAACGGCAATGCGTCGCCCACGTTTTTCAACTTCGCACTCCCCCAACATGGCAAGTCCGGCTTCCATCGAGGCCGTATTGGCATTGAAGGCATCATCGATAATTGTAAGCATTCCATTTGATAATTTAATCAGATGTCGCTGGCCCCGACCTTGCTCCGCCGCGACACCGGCCAAAGCCGTTGCNGATTTTTCCAAATCCGCGCCAACAACAGAAGCCACNCCCAGTACCGCCAAGGCNTTTGCAACCATATGGGCACCATTGACATAAAGTGTNAAATCCACCTTTTCGCCCGCGATCACCGCAGNGACCTCAGTGCGTTCAGGCGAACGTTTNAGGGATTTGATACGATAATCAGCTTTTTTATTATCGCCAAAGGTCAGTATTTTTTTGATGCCAGCCTTTTTGGCCCGCATTTTNAACAGCCTTAAATGTGGATTGTCNTGATTGATGATGGCCGTACCNGCAGNCATGACCCCCGAGAATATCTCGGCCTTAGCCTTGGCAATCTCACCGACATTTTTAAATGATCCAAGATGAGCTGCCGCCACATTGGTAATCAGCGCCACGTGCGGGCGAACCATATCAACCAATGGCGTAATTTCATCGGCGTGATTCATGCCAATTTCAAATATCGCATAATCCACCTCCTCGGGCATCCGCGCCAACGTGATCGGCACGCCCCAATGATTATTGAAGGAAGCAACGGATGCATGCACTGTGCCGTTCGCAGATAAAGCCACCCGCATCATTTCCTTGGTGGTGGTCTTACCCACACTTCCGGTAATCGCTATTATTCGGGCATGGCTGCGCATACGTGCGGCACGGCCCAGCAACACCAGTGATTCAAGAACATCGCTCACTACAATCAGCGGCAGGGCCACCGCCCCAAGAGAAGCAAGCTTGCTCTCGCTGATAATTGCAACGCNAGCTCCGNCAAGGGCTGCAGCACGGACAAATTTATGGCCATCAAAATTGTCGCCCTTAATNGCAAAAAACGCGTGNCCCTTCTCTATCGAGCGACTGTCGATAGAAATGCCGGTAATCTCTTCCGGCATATCGCCCACGGGTCTGCCATGNGTACCGGAAAGAAAATNCTCTATGGTCCATAAAGCACTCATTTTGCAGCGCTTCCTGAATTTCCCTGAACAAGAATTTGCTGAAGCAGCTTTTTGTCAGAAAACGGCAGGGTCTTAGAACCAACAATCTGCCCCTCTTCATGGCCCTTGCCCGCAACGACTAGACAATCCCCATCGTTCAATACTGATACTGCGAAGCCAATGGCGTCGCCCCTATCGGCAATTTCTTTGGCGCTCGGATTTGCTGCCAATATTTCAGATCGAATTACGCGGCCATCTTCNCTGCGCGGATTATCATCGGTTACGATGGTAATATCTGCCAGTCGCTCGGCGATTTCACCCATAATCGGGCGCTTGCCTTTGTCGCGGTCACCACCACAGCCGTAAACAAGCACCAGTTTGCCGCTGGTAAATGGGCGCAATGANGAAAGAACCTTTTCAAGCGAATCTGGTTTATGNGCATAATCCACGTAAAGCGGNGCTGAATTTTCAAGCCGCCCGATAAGTTCAAGCCTTCCCGGNGCACCTTGCAAGGTTTCCAATGCTTTTAGNGCTNCAGCNNNTTCAACNCCCGTGGCAATTGCCAGTCCGGCAGCAACCAAACCATTAGCNATTTGAAAATCNCCCGCNAGCGGAAANTCTATCCGGTAAATCTGCGAACCGTGTAGGATTTCTACATTCTGACAAAAACGTTCATGCTCAATACGCTTAATTGTAAGAAAATCGCCTTTTCGTCCGACGCTCATCACGTTGAGGCCAGCTTCTTTTGCGATTTGGATGGCCCGTTCGCTGAATTCATCATCGGCATAAATTACCGCAGGCGTACCGGAAGGCACCAGATCACGAAACAACCGCATTTTGGCACCAAAATAATCGTCAATCGTTGGATGATAATCCATATGGTCACGGCCAAGATTGGTGAATGCCACGGCGGAGAGCTTCACGCCGTCCAGACGATGCTGATCAAGNCCATGGGAAGAGGCTTCCATCGCCCCGTGGGTAACGCCGCTAGCCGCCAGTTCATCGAGTAATTTATGCAGTGATACAGGATCAGGCGTGGTCAAATTACCGTATTCTTCTCTGCCTGGAGCCACAACACCGGTCGTCCCGATGGACGCTGCCTGAAAATCNGCACTTGCCCATATTTGACGTACAAAAGCNGCAACAGANGTTTTTCCAGCCGTTCCAGTAACCGCAATCATGGTTTCAGGTTGATTAGGAAAAAATCGAGCCGCCATTTTTGCAAGTGATTTTCGGGGNTCATCNGCTTTAAGCACCGGAACTAAAACGTCCGATACATCCACATTTTCACGCACGACAATCGCAGCAGCACCACGCTCCAAAGCCTGAGGGATAAAATCTGCACCATCGGCAATAACGCCTGGAAGAGCGAAGAAAACGCTGCCCTTATCTACCTGACGGGAGTCAGCTGTAAGGTTTTTGACCAAAACACTGCTTTGCGCAGCACTTAGCTCAAAATCACTGCCAGCCAAACTTCCCAAATTCATGCAAAAATCCACCTATGATTTCCGGCCTCATCATCGGTTTTGGCCACTCATTGTCACTGGTTTACTAAACGGCATACCGAATCGCAATTCCTATCGGCACTTGTGCCCTCTCAATTGCGTACATACAAGGGCTGGCCTGCATTTCCAAACTTTGGTTGTATCCCTAAAATTGGCGCTGCCCGACGAATGATATTGCGAACAATCGGGGCTGCATTAAGACCAGCCGTGGCGCTCTTTTTGCCAGCCTCGGGTTTAGGTTCGTCAATGATTGAAAGAACCACATATTGCGGATTATCCATTGGGAATGCCGCCAAAAACGAGTTGAACCGAACATCGGAAGAATAACGGCCATTCACCACCTTTTCTGCAGTGCCCGTTTTGCCGCCAACACGAAAGCCCGGCACCTCGGCGCGTCGCCCGGAGCCTCTTTCCACATTGAGGCGCATCAAATAGCGCATCGATTCACTGGTCTCTTTCCGCACCACCNGTTTTCCAAGCTTCTCGGCTTGTTTAAGGGATCGGGGAAAGAGCGTCGGAGGAATAAGTATCCCGCCATTCATAAGTGCCGCGGCCGCAACCGCGGTTTGCAACGGCGTGGTTTGCGCACCATGACCATAAGAGATCGTGACGGAATTGATTTTCTTCCATACCTTCGGCTCAATGGGGCGAGCCACTTCCGGCAACTCCAGTTGCATTTTATCAAGCAAACCAATCCGGTGNAGAAATTCCCGGTGNTTTTTCATNCCAACCACATCAGCCATTTTGGCGGTGCCAATNTTGGATGAATANATAAACACCTCAGGCACGCTCAANANNCGNTTCTTNCCGTGNAAATCATTGATGGTANNTCCGGCAATNCGCAAAGGCTTTCTAACATCAAACTTGCTTTTGAGATTTACCANCCCACTATCCAGTGCCATTGCTGTGGTGAAGGTCTTGAAGGTCGAACCCATCTCATANGTGCCAGCCGTCATACGGTTGAGGCGNTCTTTCTTTTGCGCATCNACTGGAGAATTGGAATTAAAATCAGGCAAAGANGCCATNCCAACAATTTCGCCGGTGTGAATNTTCAGCACCACAGCACCAGCGCCAATCGCATTATAGCGATCCATCGCCTTGGCCAGTTCATCACGAATGAAATGCTGCACTCTGGTATCAATTGAAAGTTTCACCGGNGCCATATCCGCGCCTTGGGCAAAGCCCGCATCNCGCNAANCATTCANNCCTTTGCCGTCGATATATTTCTCCAGCCCGGCAATCCCCACATTGTCGATATCAACATAACCAACCAGATGGGAAAGGGTCTCTCCCTTGGGATAAAACCGCTTGGTCTCGCTTCTAAAACCAATACC
Source organism: Rhizobiaceae bacterium (assembly GCA_016764155.1). Taxonomy (GTDB): domain Bacteria; phylum Pseudomonadota; class Alphaproteobacteria; order Rhizobiales; family Rhizobiaceae. The sequence continues at coordinate 624 of JAESSK010000041.1, read as the reverse complement.
TGGAATGCCCAGCGCCAAAATTTCACTTTGGATTCTCGGNGTNAATTCCCGCTTCAACCANACGAAACCGGCCTTGCTTGCCAGTTTACGGTGGATTTTACGCACATCCAGTTCTGGCAGCACGGTAGTCAGCAATTCCACAGCCTCATCCACATCCACGATGCGGCGAGGTTCGGCAAATAGCGAAGAAGTAATGATATCGGTTGCCAGCAATTCCCCGTTGCGATCAACAATATCGGGCCTAGTTGCAGATGTCGCAACACTTGAATAACGGCTGCTCGACGGACCATCCAACTCGCTCGCGCCTAGATAAATCAACCGCCCAATAATGGTCGAATAGACCAGACCAACAATCATCATTGCCAGAAAAACCCGTGAACGCGCCTGTTCGCCAGCAGCTTTTGAAGAACCCTGCAGTGAAATCTGCGAAGCGATACCGCCGGTTTCTACAATCTCTGAATTCAAGGCATCCTTATCCATCAGTCGATTTTCCTAGATTTCAATCCACCAGCAATCGCAACAGAACCAGTCATCACGGTCCTGTCGGCTTCGGCAAATCCATCCAGCATTGGAGATTTTGGCATAGCGCGCTCGGAGCGCAGTGGCGGCAATTGATCAACGGCC
>JAESSK010000040.1 GCA_016764155.1 Rhizobiaceae bacterium | reverse complement strand
ATTAGTAGTATTCTTACGATAGGTGATGCCAATCAATGCGCCATCACGGCCATTGCTGAAAATCGTCCCAATGATTGGAATGGCAGAGACTATCTTGCTGATACCATATGCAGGCATAAATGTGCCCCTGACATTGGTCAAATCATTCTCGTCATAGATTGTGCCGTCAAAGGTAAACCCAATTTGTGGGCCACGCATTAGCCCGTCCAGGGCATTCAAATAGCCTTTTCCCTTTTCAATGCGCGCGCGCGCCAGCGAAAATTTAGCTCTGGTGGTTTTTACCTTTTTCAGGCTTCGAGCAACGGCTTCGCCGTATCGCAAGCCATTATCAGGCGCCCTCGCACTCACCAATTTCTTGAGACGCGGCTCGTCTACCAGTACGAAGTTTTGAATGTTCACATCGCCGACATAGGGGCCATCGCCTTGTTTAATCAGCACCGAATTCAGCACGCCGCCTTGCATCCTGCTGTAAATATTCACAAAAGCCAGCGCATGCCCTGCATCCTCTGCAACAAACTCAAAATCCGTTTTCTCACCCTCGCGCGTGCCCAACACCTGAAACGGTTTACCGCTGGCAGCAACGCCTGCAATCGACAAATGATCAATCTTGCCTTTACTGGCTAGATAACGCGTCGATACATTGCTGATTTTCTGAGAATTAAAACCAATCAGCTTATCTATTTGTACAGCCACTCTTACGGATCGACCGCCCTGCGTACTTTTAAATTCACCTTCGTGAATGAGCTTATTTACCAGTCCGCGCGCATCATAGGAACGCCCCTCCACCTTGATATCAAACACACCTTTTTTGCGCGATATCTGCAAATCGAAATCATCGCCTTCATTCAGTGCAACATTCTTCATATTGGCGCTGCGCAAACCCGATTTATCGAACACCAGATTGCCCTTGGCATGAAATCCATCGCCAGAAATCGAGATGTTATTAAACCGGTTCACCTTGGATTTGGATTTCAACGTATAACTCGCCTTAGCGGGAATTCCCGGCCCTTTGCTCCACCCAACCCATGGCAAATTAATTTCAGCTTCGGTTAGATCGAGATATTGTTTTTCTGTTTTTCCAGCAATTTGCTCAACGCGCAGAACAATCGTCCCAACAATCACCGGTGAAAGGTTTAGCCCGACTTTTTTAAATGTTTTGGCATCAAGAGTTGCAACAAATTTCCGGGAATTTTTATAACTCGACTTATCCCCAAGCGGCTCCACAATATCCAACTTGGCCAAAACACCGTCGATCAATGCGGTTCCAGAAACCCAGGCAACTTCCGGATTTGCATCAATCAGAACATTAACCCCGCTAAGTTTTCTGCCGGATAGTTTCCGCTTTACCGAAACGTTCTCCAAATCCACCAGAGCGTTCCACTTAACCTCGCTCTCCTTCACTTTTGCAATTAAAGGAAACTTGGCAATGATATTGGCATGGGCCATGCCGCTGAGCTCACCGGCCTCAGATTTCAACCGCGTCATCACCCGCANCGGTTCAGACTCGGCAATGCTTGCTAAAACGGAAGCTTTGCCATCCAGCGTNAATTCAGCCTCGGCNAAGGCTGGTTGGTCGGCAAAATCTGCAATGGAAAATTTGGCNGANGCAAGCTTGGCAATACCAAATTCTCCCCCCTTTACTTTGCCCTCACTCAATTCCACATCAACCTGCATACCACTGACACTCAGAATACCTTTCGCGTCATATACCGGTGGTAATTTGCCAAAGGGCTGAAATTCTCCATCCGTGAATTCAACGACCATTTGCAAATGTTCAGGCTTTANGCGTGCACCCTTATCAATATTGCCAACGATACCTTCAGGAATTGCCGCCACCATCCGGGCACTTTCAATTCGGCCGGCAATAAGATGCTCATGCGCCCAATTGCGCGCACGTTGNCCCAANAANAATGGCCANAATTGTTTNACNGCAATTGCCGAAATNCCGGTGGTGGAGGCATCCGCAGNAATCGAAACCGATGANTTCTTAAANCCGATACTTCCCTTGCCCTCGATTTTACCGCCATTGGTTGCCATAAATGCCTGACTGACCTCAAGGCGCGCTGAACGGGGAAACCAGAACCCACGAGCAGAAAAAGCGGCAGGAATTGCCTGTTCTGTTGTCCTAAGGTTTTCCACCAATGCTTTTTCAGCAATCACCTCATATTCAACCGGCCCCGCATACCCTTTTTCCAAATCGGCGGGGCGCAAGCCGCCGACAAACCAACCATGTAATTTTCCAATCGACAACTCCGAGCGGTCTAGTTCAATTTGGTTTTTTTCCGGCATCAAGCGCAAATTAACTTCAAACTTCTCAACCCTTGTCAGTTCCTTACCCACACGCAGGTCATTCTGGTTTGTATAGAGAGTAATCTTGGACTGCTGCGGCGTGAAATCAGGATTGAATGGAAATTCAGCCTTCCACTCAACCTTGGCATTGGAACCAAACGGGCCAATTTCACTTTCGGGGAGCGGCAGCCATTCACCCAGATGCAACCCGCCACCTTGAAGGTTAAATATGGCCTGTTGGTCCTCGTTCACTTCATAACTTGCATTGAGNAAAATATTGGANTTTTTGCTCTCAACAGTACCAAACAGNTTGAAAAATCCACGCGAATCACCGCGCAGTTCTAAATTTTTGATCCGAATNGATTTTGCCAGCGTTACCTCAGGCGATAAATCCGTAATGCTGGANTCAGTAATTTTCAAAGATCGGAAAACATTATTTNTGGCCAGCAATGAAAACTCNTTTAGCTTCTTCCCCAAGGCGCTCAAGGCAGGCTTTATATGGCTTGGAATTCCAATCCCGGCACCACCGATGAATTCAGCAGCCGAAAGTCTGGCCTTGTGGATATGAATTGAATCAAATCCTGCNTCGCCAAAAAGCGTTCGCCAAAGTCTNGTACCAAAACGGATGGATCCGATTTCAGCCACCAGTTTTTGATTGTCNGCNCGCANNATTTTCACATCAGAACTGTTCACCGATATCAATCCCGGCCATTCAAACTGAATATCGGTCGTCTCCANCACAACTTTATACTCAGAGCCNACAGCATTTTGCAGGTTGGATTCCAGACTNGATTGAATNANCGATTGTTTTCCAGAAGTGCCGGANATCANAAAATATATCGACACGACAAACAGAATAAACACCAACGAAAACACAATGGATGTTGCAAAGGCAATGCGGGCNATCCGCCATGCCCGTAATCGCACACGCAATTCCGGCGGCGCATGCATGACGCCACCATCATCTTCATTCGTTTGCTTGGAACCGGGTTTATTCATTTAAAAATTTACTGGCTAATAATCGATAATTTCAATTGCCCTGCATAGGATCAGGGTCATTATGCCGAATAATCTGTGATCCCGGTTGATTTTCGGTAAACTTCAGCAAGTTTCGGCTCCAAATTGTAATTATATCGCGCTATTGTGAACATATAAACANCCGGAAACAGCAAAAAATAACTTCACAAATATTCTTGTCGAAAGGAAGGCAATATGACGCAAATTACAAAAGGGGATCAGGCACCTGATTTCAACCTTCCAACCAATGGCGAAGGCGAGTTTAAGCTTTCCGCCAACCGGGATAAATTTATCGTTCTATTTTTCTACCCAAAGGATGACACGCCCGGCTGCACAGTGGAGGCAATCGACTTCACCGGCAAGCTTGCGGAATTCGAAAAACTAGGCGCAATTGTAATCGGACTTTCGCCTGATCCGGTAAAAAAGCACGAAAAATTTATTACCAAACACGACCTTAAAGTGNCGNTGGTTTCAGACGAAGAAAAAGAAACTCTTCAGGAATACGGAATTTGGCTCGAAAAGAGCATGTATGGTCGCAAATATATGGGCGTNGAACGCACCACTCTGCTGATCGATAAATCAGGCATGGTGGTTGAAGCATGGCATAAGGTAAAAGTGCCCGGCCATGTGGATGACGTCCTTGAACGGTTAAAAAGTCTTTAGAGGTTTTCGTGCAGGAATCGACGACACCCCCCACATGCCCCCCCACATGCTTGGCAGGCGGCGCTGTAGCCGCCCTGAAGGAACCTCGGCTCAGCAACAAGATTTTGCTGACCCAGCGCATGGCCAAGTTGTGGTATGCTCGCCGCTTGTCCCTGATCAGTTCAAAACGCATCAAACCGCCTGATCGGCCCGGACGTCCGCAAAAACCGGAATTACTGCCCCCCGATCAGGTGCCAAAGCGCGCGCTCAGTTCCCAAAAGGGCCGAATCGCGATGTTACATGCGATTGCCCATATTGAACTCAACGCCATAGATCTGGCCCTCGATATCATTGCCCGTTTTGCAGATACTAAAATGCCCCGTTCCTTCTTCGATGACTGGGTCATGGTCGCTAACGAAGAAGCCAAACATTTCACCCTGCTGCAAAACCGGCTGGCAGAATTCGGCGCAACCTATGGCGATCTCCCGGCCCATGACGGTCTGTGGGAAGCAGCCCAACAAACCAGCATCGATCTCACCGCAAGGCTGGCAATCGTGCCTTTGGTGTTGGAGGCACGCGGGCTGGATGTCACCCCNTCTCTCATATTGAAGCTGGAACANGCCGGAGACAAACCTTCNGCCGATATATTCCGCATCATTTACGAGGATGAAAAAGGCCACGTGGCCGTGGGGGCAAAATGGTTCCGCTTTTTATGNTACCGCGAAGGCGTAGAACCCGCAGCAACCTTCCAACGATTGGTGCGCACCAATTTTAGAGGCCAAATTCGCCCGCCTTTCAATGAACGAGCCCGTAGCGCCTGTGGAGTAACCCCCGGATTTTACCGATCCCTCTCCTCCCTAGGAAATTGATTCTACTCAATTCTTTCAGATAAAAAGACTTTGTTAACCATAAAATGTTCTGATGAAACTAGAGCACTTCCCGAAAAGCTGGAACCGGTTTTTGGATAAGAAGTGCGTAAGAGCAAAAGTTTGAGCGCTGAAGCAATTCAACGAAATGCTGGTGTGCTCAAAGTGAGTAAGTGAAGTAGTTTCAATATGAATCCATCTCCAATACGTGAACCTGGCAGCTTTGGAAAACGCACCGAACTTCCAACGATCGTGATTACCAATAACGGAAAAAGTAAAAGTTTCGTGGTTCGACCAGCGCTGATTGCGGCAATCAGTGGTTTGCTTTTTACCTTTTTGGTCGGTTATTTCGGCGCTACGGCCTATCTGATTTTCCGCGATGATTTGCTGGGTGCTTCCCAAGCACGCCATGCACGAACCCTGCACGAATATGAAGACCGCATCGCTGCTCTGCGTATAAAACTTGACCGCGTCACCAGCCGACAATTGCTGGACCAAAAAGCCATTGAAGCAAAAGTTGCCGACCTGGTTGGCCGACAGGAAAAGCTGGCTTTACGCGGCGGTAAAATGGAAAAACTGATTTCCAAAGCAAAAGCCAATGGCTTAAAAACAGCTTCAATTTCCATCCCTACCAAACGACCAGTTAAATCGAGCAGGTCGACGAAAATTGATTTCTTCAGCACTGGCAGCATTCGCGCCGGAACGTTGGGCACCAAACAAGACAAGTTTTCAAACCTGTTCCTACGCGGCTCCAGCAATGGAATTCCTGAGTTAAATCACAGCATCTCAAGGCTGGCAAGCAATGACATACTACTGAACACCTTTGGTGGTGACGGAGTCTTCGGTAAGGTTGCCACCGATATTGAACGTATCCAGACGTCCCAGATTGCGACCCTTGAAGGGCTGCGCTCGGCTGCACAAGCCAAATCTGGAAAAATCGTAGCGGTATTGAAGAATGTCGGCATTGCGATTGCTAAGACCGACACCACCCAAACCGGCGGGCCATTTATTCCAGCAGACGCGTCAATTGATTTCGAAGGCCATTTGAATGCCCTCGATTCTTCATTGAAAAATTTGAACAAAATCGCACGCACAGCAAAGGCATTGCCTTTCGCTAACCCCGTACCGGGAAAGAAAACCTCCAGCCGCTTTGGCGTGAGAACAGACCCGTTTAATGGCCGCCGTGCTGTGCATTCAGGACTGGATTTCAAGGCAAAAGGCGGCGCACCGGTCTTTGCCACGGCCAGTGGCACGGTAACCCATGCCGGTCGCAAAGGCGGCTACGGCAAAATGGTCGAGATTGAACATCTGGGTGGTTTCATCACCCGCTACGCCCATCTGCGCAGCTTTTACGTTAAAAAAGGGCAGACAATTATTGTTGGCAAAAAGATCGGCACAGTCGGAAGCACAGGCAGAAGCACTGGCCCGCATCTGCATTATGAAGTGCGCAGAAACGGAAAAGCCCGTAATCCAGCCCATTATATCGCCGCCGGACGCAGCCTNAAAAAACTACTGTAATTTAGAGGCAAGCCTCAAACANCGCCCGNGTGTTTTNCGCNGTCATCTNAATCGGATTACCACCNCANCTNGGGTCTTCCAGAGCCATTTCCGTCAANCGATCNAGNTCAGGGTCTTTAACGCCAAGGTCCGTCAGGTTCTTTGGAATATCGAGCGCTGCATTCAGCGTTCCCACATATTCATAAAANCCGTCAAANCCNCCNTCAATGCCNAGATAGGCCGCAGCGCGGTCAATACGTTCTTCAANCGCCGAGCGGTTAAAATTCAGCACCGGCTGCATAACGACGGCATTGGTTGTGCCGTGATGGGTATGAAATACCGCACCAATTGGATGAGAAAGCGAGTGAATTGCTCCAAGCCCCTTTTGNAACGCAGTNGCGCCCATGGCAGCAGCACTCATCATTTCAGCACGNGCATCCAGATCGTTGGGAGTTTCGTAAACGCGAACCAGATTATCTTTGACCAGCCGCATTCCCTCAAGCGCGATGCCTTGGGACATTGGATGATAATGCGGCGAGGAATAAGCCTCTAGGCAATGGGCAAAGGCATCCATGCCAGTGCCAGCCGTAATCATTTTCGGCATGCCAACNGTTAGNTCNGGGTCGCAAATCACAGTTTCCGGCAATAGNTTGGGATGNAAAATGATCTTCTTCATCTGGGTTTGNGTNTTGGTNANNACNCCTGCNCNACCAACTTCNGANCCTGTACCNGCNGTNGTCGGCACAGCGATAATCGGCGGAATGACAGACGCATCNGCACGGGTCCACCAATCGCCAACATCTTCCAAATCCCAAACAGANANANTCTGACCAGCCATCAATGCAATCAATTTGCCAAGATCAAGACCGGAACCACCGCCAAAGGCAATCACCCCGTCATGGCCACCGGCCTTATAGGCTTCAATACCATCTTTCAGATTGAACTCATTAGGGTTCGGGTCAACTTCACTGAAAATTGCACGACCAAGACCTGCTTTCTCCAAAATATCCAACGCATTTTGCGTTACTGGCAGCGATGCCAGACCTTTATCCGTTACCAGCAGCGGTTTTTTCATAGAGGATGCCGCACAGGCCTCCGGTAATTCGGCAATGCGTCCGGCACCAAATTTAATGGCAGTAGGATAGCTCCAATTGGCGGTCAAACTCATTACTTTAGGCTTTCTTCAAATGATAGGATTTGGGTTTTGTAACGCTGTCATAGCCAAGCACAGAAAGGGACGCGCCGCGCCCGGTATCCTTGCAGCCGGTCCAACAAAGGGCTGGATCAAGATAATCACAGCGGTTCATGAAAACGGTTCCAGTTTGAATTTGACGTCCGATATCGGCAACAGCCTGCGTATCTTTGGTCCAAATCGAAGCAGTCAGACCAAAATTGGAATCATTCATCAATTCAATCGCTTCCTCATCAGAAGAGACTTTCATGATGCCGACAACAGGCCCAAAACTCTCATCGCGCATCACCCGCATGGAATGGTCCACATCGACCAGAATTTGCGGCGCTAGATAAGCATCCGTGCCGTTGTCACGAGGAAATAGCGCCGGGTCGATCAGTGCTTTTGCACCGGCATCAATTGCCTCTTTAATCTGGGCGCGAACCTCGGTAGCAAAACGCAAATGCGCCATTGGTCCGAGCGTCGTTACAGGATCGAGCGGGTCGCCAAGCTTGTAACCATCGACAATCGCCTTGGCCTTTTCAACAAAGGCATCAAACAAGCTTTCATGCACATAAATGCGCTCGATACCGCAGCAGCACTGGCCGGAATTAAACATCGCCCCATCAATCAGCGTATCAACAGCTGCATCAATATCCGCATCAGCGCGAACATAGCCCGGGTCTTTGCCGCCAAGTTCCAGCGCCAGAGAGGTGAAGGTTCCAGCAGCCGCAATTTCCATTGCTTTACCGCCGCCCACAGAACCGGTGAAATTGATAAAATCAAAAGCACGATCACCAATCAAATCGGCAGTCAGATCATGGCTAAGCCGCAAATTATGGAACAAACCGTCCGGCAGTCCGGCCTGTTCAAAAGCCTGAGCAAACCGCTCACCAGCAAGAATGGTTTGGGTTGAATGCTTCAAAATCACAGCGTTACCGGCAGAAAGCGCTGGGGCAATGGTATTTACCGCCGTTAGATATGGATAATTCCAAGGCGCGACCACCAGCACGATGCCCACAGGTTCCTTGGCAATATAACGCAAAAACGCATCACTATCTTCAACCTCAATCGGCTTCAACGCAGCCTCGGCAATCGAAGTCATGTGGAAGGCACGTTCCTTCACACCGCCAATCTCACCGCCATAGCGCACCGGACGGCCCATCATATGGGCAATCTCGATGGTGATCTC
>JAESSK010000039.1 GCA_016764155.1 Rhizobiaceae bacterium | reverse complement strand
TCATTTCAATCGACGCAACCAAGGGCACGCTTGATGTGAAATTGTCTGATGAAGAATTGACCGAGCGCCGCAAAGCGTGGAAACCCCGCGAAACGGATTCTACCTCAGGCGTCATTTGGAAATATGCGCAAACTGTGAGTTCAGCACGTGAAGGTGCTGTAACCCATCCCGGCGGTGCTGCCGAGAAAATTTGCTATGCGGATATTTAAGCCCTCATATCTTTTGAGCGCATTGATTTTGTGCACACCGCTTGCTTTGGCAAGCGGTGCAGCGCACGCATTTGATGCTTCAAAAATACTTGAGGGTGATACGACTTCCAAAAAGGTGTTTAAGTTCTTTCGCTCTTTTCGCAGAGAAGGTCGCAAGGAAGAAGCGCTTGGCATATTAAAATTCGCCGCTGAAAACGGCAATGTGGCCGCCCAGTGGAAGCTTGGCCGGATGTATCAAACCGGCGACGGCGTTCCGCAAGATTCGCTTACTGCTTTTGATTTTTATAAGAAACTCGCCGAAGAATCCCGCGACTTACGACCAAATTCTGCTGAATGGCAGTTCAGCGCCAACGCATTTGTTGCCCTTGGTCGCTACTATCAACTTGGCCATCCAGAAAGTAACATTGCTCCCAATATAGATCAGGCGCGCGTCATGTATACGACCGCCGCTATGGTATTTGGTCACCCTGAGGCGCAATTCGAACTTGGCCGTATGGAACTGGACCGGGCAGGAAATGCATTCAGCCAACGCCGCGCATTGCGAATGTTACGCGCCGCCCACCGTAAGGGGCATGTGGGTGCGCAGGCACTGCTGGGGCACGTGTTGTTTCAAGGTGAATTTATGAATCGCGATGCTGTGCGCGGTCTGGCAATGCTCATCCAAGCCAAAGAAAACGCCGCCCCCCGTCACATAGAATGGATTGCAGCACTTCAGGAGGAAGANTTNTCCCTCGCGACAGAAAGCGAGCGCCGCCGCGCAATTGAGATACTGCAAGCGCAAAATTAGGATCATAAGCGGAGGGCATCATTTCATGCAGTGGAAGGTCATAGTNGATCATAAAGCCATTTATCCCGACCCTATTTCCGTAAAACAGAATGAAAANATCACCCTGAGTGGGCGAGAAGANNATTGGGATGGCCATCGTTGGNTATGGGCAATCGCTGAGAATGGCCGCGAAGGCTGGGTGCCGGATGATTTGCCAATTATGATTTCCAGAAAAATCGCGCAATGTGCATATGAATATTCTGCCGCTGAAATATCGGTAAAGCCGGGAGATANCNTGACAGGAACCATCCAGCGGCATGGCTGGCTCTGGTGTCAAAACGAAGACGGAACCCAAGGTTGGGTGCCAATAAAGTGCCTGTCAAAATTTCAACAAACTATATAAATTTCAATTAGTTATCCGAATGTCTTAACCTGGTTCTTCAAGAATTTTGCATCCACCGGTGATTGGTTCAGCATGCTATAAGGGCAAGGCTGATCGGTAAACTTCCAGGAAGTGTTGTTCAGCACCCAATCGCATTTGGCCATTACCAGNCCTTTTGAGGTTTTCATGCAGATTGATTCTCCGGTCGGAACATCCTGTCCCTTGAAACGACAAGAACAGTCGTCTCCGGCATTGGCAAAGCCGGACATAGACAACAAAGATGTTGCAAATATTGCAGAGAAAATGACGGACATAATATGNTTTGAACGTGTTTTCATGTGAATAGAATAGCATAAAAACACTGATTCTCAAAACTGTTCAAAAACTATAGTTCCGATTACCCGCCGGTTGTGCTCATGTGGCGAGAAACGGATGGTTTTGCATTGCGTTCGATAATGAAATCATGCCCTTTGGGCTTGCGTGAAATAGCTTCATCAATGGCCTGAGAGAGCAATTCATTGCCCTCTGAAGCGCGAAGAGGTTTACGCAAATCTGCGGCATCATCCTTGCCAAGACACATATAGAGCGTGCCGGTACAGGTTAGGCGAACCCGGTTGCAGCTTTCGCAGAAATTATGGGTCATCGGAGTAATGAAACCCATCCTGCCGCCGGTTTCTTCAATCTTCACATAGCGCGCCGGACCGCCGGTTTTATAGGGAATATCCGTCAATGTGTAACGCTCTTCCAGCCTTTGGCGAACAAGGGAAAGCGGCAAATACTGATCCGTGCGATCTTCAGTGATCTCACCAAGAGGCATGGTTTCAATGATAGTGAAATCAAACCCTTGTTCGTGGGCCCACAACATGATGGTTTCGATTTCGTCTTCATTGACGCCTTTAAGCGCAACGGCATTAATTTTTACAGCCAGNCCGGCAGCTTTGGCCGCTTCCATCCCGTCGAGAACCTGTTGTATCCGGCCCCAGCGGGTGATTTTGGTGAATTTGTCACTATCCAGCGTATCGATCGATACATTGATTCGCCTTATGCCATAGTCATAAAGCTGGCTTGCATATTTTTTAAGCTGGGAACCGTTAGTGGTGATGGTCAGTTCTTCCAGTGCACCGGTATCTAAGTGCTTGCCCAATTGCTCGATCAACTGCATGACGCCGCGTCGCACCAAAGGTTCGCCGCCGGTTAAACGAATGCGCTTCACACCTTTTTCGATGAACACGGAGCATAACCGCTCAAGTTCTTCCAAGGTGAGTAGTTCCTTGCGGGGCAGGAACGTCATGTCTTCGCTCATGCAATAGACACAGCGGAAATCACACCTGTCGGTCACCGACACGCGCAGATACGAAACCTCGCGGCCAAATGGGTCAATCAGGGGTGAATTATTGAATGCTGATGCATCAGGAAAACCGGAATCTTGTACCATTAAACCCTCCAAACAAAAACGCACCCGTGAAACGTCACGGATGCGTCTAATCTAACAGTAAATTACTCGGTATTACTAGTGGCGCACGATGACTTTAGCGCCAATATTTACTTGTGCATAAAGATGTTCAACATCGTCATTGGCCATTCTGATACAGCCTGAAGACATTGCCTGTCCAATGGTCCAAGGTTGGTTGGTTCCATGGATGCGGTAAATCGTTGAGCCGATATACATGGCACGGGCACCCAGAGGATTGTTAGGGCCACCAGGAACATATCTTGGAAGNATTTTNCCCTTGGCAGCTTCACGGCGNCGCATCACTTCAGGCGGTGTCCAGCCCGGCCATTCAGCCTTGCGGGTGATCTTGTGTTTACCAGCCCATGTAAAGCCATCGCGTCCAACGCCAATCCCGTATTTCACGGCCCGGCCTTTGCTCACAACGTGATAAAGTCTGCGTTCTGATGTATCGATAATGATGGTGCCAACCGAATAATTCTCTCTAAAAGAAACCTTCTTACGGCGGACGGGCGATTTATTGGAAAAATGACGACTGCGATTTCTCGGATTTTCGCTCATCGGACGCCAGCGCATTTCTGAATAATCGTAGAANCGATCCCCAGCCGCTTCAGCCTTATTCGTCGTGAAAGACGTAGGGCTAATACCAAGTATCAATGCAATGGCGAATGCCATAATTACAATTTTCTTCATGCTGTCCTCGATTATAAAATGGCAGTAGAAATTAATTATCAGTATTCGCGAATCTTAATGTCACATTTTCGCCCGATTCTCTAGCCCTACATCAATCGTTCTTTACGAAGTGTTAAGCATAGTCAGAAATCAGCCCAGATTTAACTCTTTGAAGAAGTCATTTCCTTTGTCATCCATGACAATAAAGGCCGGGAAATTCTCTACTTCAATTTTCCAAATTGCTTCCATACCGAGCTCTGGATATTCAAGAACTTCAACGCTTTTAATGCATTCTANTGCCAGCCTGGCAGCAGGTCCTCCGATAGAGCCCAGATAAAATCCGCCATGACGTTTACAGGCATCACGCACTTGCCGTGAACGATTGCCTTTGGCCAGCATCACCAATGAACCGCCGAATGATTGAAACTGATCAACAAAGGAATCCATCCGGCCAGCCGTTGTCGGGCCGAATGATCCTGATGCGTAGCCTTCCGGTGTTTTTGCCGGCCCCGCATAATAAATCGGGTGGTCTTTGAAATAGTCTGGCATGGCTTCACCCGCTTCAAGCCTTGCGCGGATCTTTGCGTGCGCCATATCGCGGGCGACAATGATTGTGCCGTTTAGCGACACACGGGTTTTCACCGGATGCTGGCTAAGGGTTTTCAATATCTCAGCCATGGGCTGATTAAGGTCAATTTGCACTTCACCCGATGAAAGCGCACTTTCATCAATTTCCGGCATGTATTTGGANGGNTCCGTTTCCAGCTGCTCCAGAAAAATNCCGTCNTTGGTGATTTTACCCATTGCCTGACGATCGGCAGAGCATGATACCCCAAGACCAATCGGCAGGGATGCGCCGTGGCGCGGCAGACGAATGATCCGCACATCATGGCAGAAATATTTGCCGCCAAATTGCGCNCCAACCCCCATTTGCTGGGTGCGCTTATGGATTTCTTCTTCCAGTTCCACATCGCGGAANGCATGNCCGAGTTCNGANCCCTTGGTTGGCAGGCTATCAAGATAGCGGGTGGAGGCCAGTTTGACGGTTTTCAGGGTAAATTCTGCCGAGGTGCCACCNATGACAATCGCCAAATGATAAGGAGGNCAGGCNGCTGTNCCCAAGGTNAGAATTTTTTCATGCAGAAAATCNACAAGGCGATCTTTGGTTAAAAGGGAAGGGGTTCCCTGATAAAGGAACGTCTTATTGGCTGATCCGCCNCCCTTGGCCATAAACAGGAATTTATAGGCGTCCTCGCCCTCGTGATATAGTTCGATCTGGGCCGGTAGATTGTTCTTGGTGTTTGTCTCTTCAAACATCGAAAGAGGCGCTAATTGGGAATAGCGCANATTCTTTTTCTCATACGCGTCCAGCACCCCTTTGCCCAGCGCGGCTTCATCGCCACCATCGCTCCAGACATTTCTGCCCTTTTTNCCCATNATGATGGCNGTGCCTGTGTCCTGACACATGGGTAACACCCCACCNGCNGCAATATTGGCNTTTTTCAGCAAGTCATAGGCCACAAAGCGGTCATTATCGGTGGCTTCCGGATCATCAAGAATGGAGGCAAGTTGTTTGAGATGCCCAGGNCGCAGCAAATGATTNATATCGCTGAATGCCTGCTCTGANAGCATGCGCAAGCCTTCAGCTTCCACCACCAGAATTTCCTTGCCGCGGAAAGTATCGGTTGAGACATAGTTGGATGTCAATTTTCGATAAGGCGTTTCATCCTTGCCAAGAGGAAACATTTCGAAAGCTGCCTTGCCCGTCNTGGTGTTCATTATTTTGACTCGCTGGGTGTTAGAATTTGGTTCTGAGTTTGTGATCNTATCATAGAGAAACAGACATGTTATTTAAAGTTATTATCAAGCCAAAGAGGGGTTAGTTAACCCACATCCATGAATTTCTCGGCGATGCATCAAATCCCGCCTTTTCAATTTACCAATGAGTCACTTTTGCCGCCTAATGCTGCTTCAAAGTTTATTGGGACATAATTTTTTTTACCGGTACAGGCGAAATATTATGACAGTAAAACTACGAGACCAACGCAGCACACTGCATTCTAAGTTTTTAAAGCTGATGGTTGGCTTTTTATGCGTTCTAACGATCTTGCTTTTTGTGGCCGTTACCATTCTTCCAAGTGAAGGGCTGGCAACCGCCATGATGAATTCCTCCATTATGATCCCGGTAATAGTGATGTCTTTCGCATGTGCGGCGGCGTTCATCACTTATATCACCAAACCATTGCGCCGGCTCGCACGTGAAATTGACGATTTTGCNGCCGACAATATGAAGCGTGACTTTCAGATGGGNGGGCTCGATGAAATGGGAGNACTTGGCGACTCCTTCAGCGCCATGACCCAGCGCGTACAAAGGAACATCGAGAAAATTCAAAAACTGGCATACGTAGATCGCACGACCCAATTGCCAAACCGCGAATATTTNCGCAAAGAATTNACCCGCTCAATCAATCGAACCTTTCGTACNGGAAAATCAGGCGCACTGNTATTTGTAGACCTTGACGGCTTCAAACAGGTCAATGANACNCTNGGCCATGATCTGGGCGATAAATTATTGCTTCAGTTTTCAAAACGAATTTCCAAAGTCCTGCGGGCAGAAGACCTCGTGGGGTTTGGTATGTTGGACCCCAATGCCATCGCATCAGACATCCCTACAGACAGTGATGATGCAAAACTTGCACCAGACAAGCATAGGGTGCTGGCCAGACTTGGCGGTGACGAATTTACGGTACTGCTTTCCGAGATCAAAGCTGAGACCGATGCAGCAACCGTTGCNCGGCGCATCATTAATGCAGCAAACGAACCCTTTGAGATCGATGGCGCACAAGTATCTATCGGNGCTTCGATCGGNATTGCCACATTTCCGCGTGACGGCGCTGACTATCAAAGCGTCTTGAANAATGCTGATCTTGCCATGTATCANGCAAAAGAAGACGGTAAAAACGTGTTCCGGTATTTCTCAGAGGAATTGAACACACACGCTACAAACCGTCTGAAAATCGAGAGCGAATTACGTGTCGCTTTGAAAAAGGGCGATGAATTNGTATTGCATTACCANCCGAAGATTGACTGCAACACAGGACGGCCGACCGCNGTTGAGGCGNTNTTACGGTGGAACCACCCGGAAAAAGGGATGTTATATCCGGGAGATTTTATCCCGATTGCTGAAGAGTGCGGATTGATCGGTCATATTGGCGACTGGGTTTTGGCCGAGGCTTGCGCTCAATTGTCGATATTCGATAGCCAAGGTCTCGACCTGGGAATGGCAATTAACATCTCGCCGACCCAGACCATCCATCCCAATTTTGCAGTGAATGTACTCAATGCAGTGAAGACTTCAGGCATTGATCCGGCAAAACTTGAACTTGAAATAACCAATAGTCTGCTGCCAGAAAATTTGGATTGCGCCCAAAGTAATTTCTCCAAGATTGCAAGTAGGGGAATTCAGTTTGCGGTCGATGATTTTGGCGGCGGTTTGGANGGNCTNTTCTACTTGGAAAATTTGCCGGTGCAGATATTCAAAATTGACTATAANTTTGTCAATGCACTGGAAAATCCNGANNATAAACGCGCTCCTGCCGTCGTNAAATCCATTCTCGGNATTGCCAAAAGCCTCAACCTCAAAACCGTTGCAGAAGGAGTTGAAACCCAGGAACAGCTGGATTTCCTCAAGGAAAANGGTTGCGACTTNGTNCAGGGTTATTTCCTAGCAAGGCCTCAGCCNGTGCAAGAATTNAACGACTGGTTAAATGCCTGGAAGAAGGGGAAGTCCGCCAATGGGGAGAGAAATGCTAAGAAGAAAGTGGCGTAAGGGTNAAATCAGGCCCACAACGGCTTGTTTTAATTCTCTGTAATGAGAGATAATCCGGTCGGGGGATANTTCCTCCACCGGAGTNTCCGTATAGCCAAANTTTACNGCTATGACAGGGATGTTNNCTGACTTCGCACCGTTGATATCGGTAATTGAATCGCCGACCATAATCGCAGCATCTGGACNGCCACCTGCCATTTCGATGGTTTTGATAATATGCGCAGGGTCTGGCTTGCGCATTGAGAAAGTGTCACCGCCNGTGATGGCGGCAAAACAATCAAAAATCTCCAGNTCCTTGAGCAGTTTAATCGCCAAACTNTCCAATTTATTGGTGCAGACGGCAAGCTTCCAGCCATCCTGTTCGAAGGCCGAAAGAGCATCCACAACACCGTCAAACAATACGGTGTCAACACAGATGTTTTCCTCATAGTCGACCAGAAAATTGGCAAATAGTTCTTCCAGCATCTCACCCGATAACTCGCGGCTTTGAAGTGCGAATNCTTTTTCAATCATCGCTTTGGCCCCGTGGCCTACCACATGCCCCACATCNCCAAAGGCAATTGGATCAAGGTCGTAAGCTTTCGTTATCCTGTTCAGCACCGGAATAAGGTCACGTGTGGTATCGGCAAGCGTGCCATCAAGATCAAGCACAAGCGTTGGAGATGTCATGGATAAAAGCCTAGTAACAAAAATATCTCATTGGGTTTAGCCCCGCAAAACCGTGAACACAAGAAAGGAATAATTTCACAGGGAATAAAAGGAATTAAACCCGTAATAGCTTGATTTACNGGGTCTGACTGGCATAGAAANTTAATAGGAATTGACACTACAACATAAGGTCCTGTCCATGAGCCGGAATTTAAAAATTGAAGCGGCACGCGCCGCTCTCGCACTGGTTGAAGATGGCATGAAGCTTGGTATTGGAACCGGCTCCACCGCTGACGAGTTTGTGCGCCTTTTGGCTGAAAAAATCGCCAATGGCCTTTCGATCATCGGGGTTCCAACATCAATAAAAACAGCTGTTTTATGCCGCGAACTATCCGTTCCCCTAACGACCCTTGAAGAAACTCCAGAGCTGGATTTGACCATTGATGGTGCGGATGAAGTAGATAATGATCTCAATTTGATCAAAGGTGGCGGCGGAGCACTGTTGCGCGAAAAAATCGTTGCTTTCGCCTCCCGTGAAATGATCGTGATTGCCGATGGTTCAAAATTGGTTTCAGTGCTTGGCGAATTTCCTCTGCCGGTAGAGGTTAACCCCTTTGGTCTGAACGCTACAAAAATTGCGGTGGACGCAATTTTGAAGAACACCAATGCGCAGGGAAAAGTCGAACTTCGAATGAGGGATGGAAAACCTTTCGTGACGGATGGCGGACATTTTATTCTGGATACATTCTTTGGCCGCATTCCCGACCCAAAGGAAGTCTCAACACATTTGTTGGAGGTTCCAGGNGTCGTACAACACGGGCTATTTTTATCGCTTGCAAGTCAGGTATTTATTGCACGCGCTGATGGCGTAACCCATTTAACAAACAAATAGGAATTGGACCGGAGTAGGCCCAAAGCTGGGGCATAACAACAACCGCCAAAGCGGACTTGGACATCCCCCGTAAATACTCTAATACTGATCGCAACTTATTATTGGCTAAGCCAAAACATATTTGGAGAACACCTCATGAAATTATCGACTTCGCCAATTGGCGCCATATCGGGCGCGCTCGGTGGATTGGCAAAATGCGTAGCAATTTCTGCTCCCGTATTATTAATGTCTCTGGCTCCTTCTCAGGCTCAAGAACCAAGCAANTCCCATCTGGATGCAGCAAAATCAGCCATTTCCTCGACCGGAACCTCCGCGCCGCTGGATAANATTTTGCCCATTATGGCNGANCAGGCGAAANCCCAGCTGATTTCAAGCCGACCCGATATCGCCGCAACAATTAGNGANGTTGTCGATAATGCAACCATTGCGCTTGCACCACGCCGCGGCGATCTGGAAAATGNAGTTGCAGCCATTTATGCCAAGATTTTTACTGAAGAAGAACTCAAANTAATTTCTGAATTTTATGGCTCNGACACCGGAAAAAAACTGCTTGCAGAGGCTCCGATCATCGAACGCCAGATCAAACAGGCCTCCCAAACATGGGGTTTAGGCGTAAGGCGGGATATGACCCAGGCAGTTGGTGAAAAATTGCGGGAAATTGATAAGATGGCAGCTGAAGAAGCGGCAAAAAAACCGGCAGAAAAACCTGCTGAGTAATTTNNCCCAATTNCTTCTGGCCAANTCTCGGCCTGACCCCATATTTTCGGAGCACAGGCCATGAGCCAGTATGACTATGATTTATTTGTAATTGGCGGCGGCTCCGGCGGTGTGCGTTCGGCTAGAGTATCCGCATCCTTGGGTAAAAAAGTAGGCATTGCCGAGGAATTTAGATATGGCGGCACCTGCGTCATTCGCGGGTGCGTTCCNAANAAANTNCTGGTTTACGCATCACATTTCTCGACAGATTTTGAAGCCGCCCGTGGTTTTGGCTGGGACGTTGGAGAAAGCACATTCNACTGGGCGACCCTGATTGGTAGCAAGGATGTAGAAATCGATCGTCTGGAAGGGCTTTACCAAAAAGGGTTGAGCAATGCTGGCGCCGAGATGTTTCACACCCGTGCTGTATTGGAAGGCAAACATGAAATCCGNTTGCTNGNTGAAGACNGGGTAGTAACGGCTGAAAAAATCATCATTGCCGTTGGTGGAACGCCAAACCGGCTGGAGCATATGCCNGGCTGGGANCATTGCATCACGTCGGATGAGGTCTTCGACCTGAAAGAATTGCCCAAAAATGTCGTCGTTCAGGGCGGTGGTTATATCGCCGTAGAATTCGCCTGTATCTTTGCGGGGCTTGGTGCAAAAACCACTCTTGTTTATCGTGGCGAAGAAATTCTGCGCGGTTTCGATATGGACGTGCGTACCCTATTGCATGAAGAAATGTCCAATAGAGGTATTGAAGTCGTTTGTGGTCAGACCATCGAAAAGGTCGAAAGCCGTGATGACGGTTCCATGATGGTCGTTCTTTCTAACGGCGAGGAAATCGCTGCAAATCAGGTGCTTCGGGCCACGGGGCGGATTGCCGTAACAAAAGGCCTTGGTTTGGAAAAAGCTGGCGTAGAGCTGGCCGACAACCAATCCATCAAGGTCGACGAATATTCAAAAACCAATGTGGATAATATCTGGGCACTCGGCGATGTAACGGACCGTGTTGCTCTGACGCCGGTGGCCATCCATGAGGCCATGTGTTTCATCGACACCGAATTTCGCGGCATTCCAACCAGACCCGATCATGAGTTGATCGCAACGGCAGTATTTTCCCAGCCGGAAATCGGCACGATTGGGCTCAGTGAAGAACAGGCGGCCGAAAAATATCCTAAGCTGGATGTCTATCGCGCCCATTTCAGACCGATGAAAAACACCCTTTCCGGTAGTACCGAAAAAATGCTGATGAAGCTTATCGCAGATAATAAAACCGGCACGGTTGTCGGCGTTCACATCATGGGCGATGGGGCTGGTGAAATGGTGCAATCTTTAGGCGTTGCCATCAAGATGGGTGCCACNAAAGAAGATTTCGACCGCACNATGGCNGTGCACCCNACGGCTGCCGAGGAATTGGTGACCATGTACCAGCCAAGTTACCAGGTAATCGACGGCAAACGAACGGATTAAATCATGGCGCAGGCACCTGTTTTTGACGTGGATATGGAAGCTTTCTGGCATGACCCTTATCCGGCGTTGAAACAGATGCGCGCTGAAGCGCCGATCTGCTACGTGCCGCAACTTGATGCGGTACTGATGACGCGGCGCGACGATATTGCGGTTTCGGAAAAGAACATTGAGGTGTTTTCCTCCCACCAACCCGCAGGCCTGATGAATACTCTCATGGGTCACAATATGATGCGCAAAGATGGCGAACCACACCTAGCTGAGCGCAAGGCGATTTTCCCGACAGTTTCTCCTAAAACCGTTCGCGACCATTGGAAAGCCAGTTTCGAAGCTGATGCCGAGCGCATCCTTGATAATCTGTCGAAGAAATCCAGTGCCGATATTTGCAAGGAATATGCCTTGCCGCTTTCTGGCGNTGCTTTGCGCGCAATCACTGGCCTGACTAATTTTACCAGCACCGAGATGGATATTTGTTCCCAAGCCATGATCGACGGCATTTCAAATTTTGCCGGAGATCAGCAAGTGGAGGCTCGGTGCCATGCAGCAACGGCAAAAATCGACGCTGCCATTGATGGAATATTGGATGATGCCAGGGAAAATCCGAACCCGAGTCTGGCAAGCGTCATGGTTGCGGCTAGGCTGCCCGATGAAAGCATTCGCGCGAATATTAAACTGGCTATCAGCGGTGGGCAAAACGAACCACGCGATGCCATTGCNGGTTGTATCTGGGCTTTGCTAACCCATCCTGANCAACTCGAAATGGTGTTGGCAGGTGACGTTAAATGGCAACAGGTTTTTGAAGAATTTGCCCGCTGGATATCGCCCATCGGCATGTCGCCACGGCGTATCGCCAAGGCCCATTCGGTAGAGGGCATCGACCTAGAACCGGAAACCAGACTGTTTTTCATGTTTGGTTCCGCCAATCGGGACGAAGACTATTTTCCAGACGGNGACAANTTCGATATCACCAGAAACAACGCCAAAAGCATNGCATTCGGCGCTGGTCCNCATTTTTGTGCNGGCGCATGGGCATCACGATCTTTGATCGGNGATGTGGCNTTGCCNATGATCTTTGAANGNCTCAANGGNTTNNGACTNGCNGACGANCAAACNAAATTCGGNGGCTGGGCCTTNCGNGGNCCNTTNNGCNTGAACCTNGTTTGGGACGCTTAAAAGAAGCTNACAACCAACGTTGCACCCAATAATATCGCAATCCAAAGCACCATTGCNCCNGTAGGCCATACCCGNGCGATCTGNCCTTCCGGCCCGTGGGAATGATAAAAACCTTCAACGATTTTATCGTAGCTACTACGCCAGAATATGCTTTGTGCTGTCCAGATGGCACCAACAATCGCTGCGGTTCTCGCAATGATCTGCGGGAATAATTTGCGATATGTCCAGTCGCTATCCAGATTGATGGCCTTAATTTCCGGCGGATGAATGCCAGTGCGCATCAACACGCAGAAGGCAAGCAGCGCGAACAATAGCAGTTGCAACTGACCCACCACATGGCTGGTGGTATAGGGTTGGAAATCAACCGGATAAGGCAGCAACGCATAAAGCGGCTCGGGATATACCCCGATGAATATGCAAAGGAATGCAGTGAAAATCATCGCAATCAGCATATGTGTCGGCGCTTCTTTCGGGCGCATACCGCTATCATGGGCGAAGAAAGCAAAGAACGGTATCTTGATGCCTGAATGGCTGAGCACACCAGCCGAGGCAAATACCAGTGCAATCCACACCAGCGTATAACCGTTCGAAGCCGTTGCATCGATGATGAGGGACTTGGATACAAACCCCGAGAATAGCGGGAAGGCCGAGATTGACGCCGCGCCCACCAGACAACACATGGCAGTGAGCGGCATGGTGCGATAAAGCCCGCCGAGTTCAGAAGCTTTCGAGGTGCCGGTTCGGTAAAGCACCGCACCAACGCTCATGAACAACAGGCCTTTATAGAGAATGTGCGCGAAGGCATGGGCGGCGGTGCCATTCAGTGACAATTCCGTACCGATACCGATGCCGACCACCATGAAACCCAATTGGTTGTTGAGGCTGTAGGCCAGAACCCGGCGTAGATCATTTTCAATTTCCGCAAAGAAGATCGGGAAGAGGGTCATCACAGCGCCGATATAAATCAGGATCTCAGTGCCGGGAAAGCCACGCGCCAGTGCATAGACAGCAAGCTTGGTGGTGAAGGCCGAAAGGATAACCGTGCCGGTAATGGTCGCTGCGGGATAGGAATCCTGCAACCAGTTATGAAGCAATGGAAATGCACATTTGATGCCGAAAGAAAGGAAAATGAGCCAAGTAGCCAAGCTTCCCAAGGTCATTTTTTCAAAGGTGATAGAGCCTGTTTCGCCGTGCAGTAACACAATGCCCGCAAGCAGGATAACACCGGAACCAACCTGAACAATCAAATAACGCAGCCCCGTATAATACGCACCTTCGGTGCGTCGAGCCCAGATCAGGAATACGGATGCGAGTGCAGTCCCTTCCCAATAGATGAACAAGGTCACCAGATCACCAGCGAACACCGCACCGATGGCAGAGCCTGCATAGAGCAAAGCGGCTACCTGTTGAACTGTGTCACGGATATGCCAAGCGTAAAGATTGCCTATGAAGGACGCGAGACAGAATACCAGCCCGAATATGGTGGAAAGCTTATCAACCCGCATCATCTCCATCGGCAGGCCGAAGAATTCTACCTGCCCATAAATACCCGGTTCAAATTGCCATAATTGCCACGCGGCAAATATCGGTACTAGCAAAGTAAATGCGCCGCGCAATCGGCCCGCGGGGATTAGCGGTAGGATAATGCCTGCGATAATGAATAAGAATGCGATTGGAAACTGTTCAGGCATCATGATCTAGCCTTTCTGTTTCCGCGTCTGGATACTCTTCCGTATCAATCGACTTCGGTGCGTAATAATCCTCAGGCCGTTTGATGATGGTACGCAACATCTTTGCCACCAGAATGAGGGCGGTAAACATTATGAAACCAAAAATGCCGTAAAAGCCCGGAATATGCTCTATCGCCACAATCACGTGTTTATGAAAAGTGAATTCAGACAGCAGCAGCAGACCGCAAACCACGGCCAGAATTTTATATAATTTGTCAGCACTGCCGGGCTTGTCGACCCAGAGCAATTTGCGCGCCAGCCATGAGAAGTTTT
>JAESSK010000038.1 GCA_016764155.1 Rhizobiaceae bacterium | reverse complement strand
CGTTTTATGATTTCGCCATGGGCTAAAAAGGCGCTTGGTGATTTGAAAAAATACAAAGGTTCACCCGGATCCTGAACCTTTAGTCGCGCTGCCAATGCGTGAAAATTGTTCCACAAACAAACCATTTTAGTGGGTTCAGTCGGGGTTAAAACCTTAACTGCATCAAGCGCTACGCTATCGCCAGTCGCCGTAGGGTTATCGAACATATTGCCAGAAAAAACACTGATTGTGTCATTCTCCAGCGTACCAAATCCCACGTTATTTTCGTGCTCAAACCTAATCCAATGTACCAATGAAATACTCCTCCAGAAATCAGCCACTTAAATCAAAAAATAGAAATCCTCGTCATTTTTTCGATATTATAAGGGTTCCGTAGAACAATGGCAGTTGTTTATGAAAACAAATTCTGGTTTTTCGAGCCCCATTGCGAACCATCCAATGACTTGTTAGATTTTGGGCGACGATGGTCAAAACTTCACACATCTTGATGTTGAATGGAGGTAAGCGATGCGCACTTTATTTCTACTTTTGCTAAGTTGTTTGGCGGCCTCTTTGGCATTATCTGCTTCGGCTCAGGAAAATTCTGTACCGTTTGCTGCATTTGATAAAGCCAGTGAGGCTGTTCTTAATGATCCACATGATTTGGAAATTGGCCCTGATGGTCGCCTATATGTGGCTGATAAGTTTGGATCGCGCATTGCGGTAATGGATGCTGAAACCCTNGAACTTCTGTACGTAATAGAGGATGGAAANCTTCCCGGCGTNCACGANATTTCATTTGGGGCTGATGGCCGGGTTGCTGTATCTGTCACCGGCCTTGGCGCGGTTTTTGTCTATGANAAATTCGGCTCTTCCGGGGTTAACCGCAGCCAAATATTATATGCCCCCAGAACAGAAGGCGTGCTNATTCATTCAAATGGCCGGATATACGCCATGGGGTCAGGCAATGGCACATTGATTGCCTATGANGGNGAAGAAGCNGTNGCCGTGGCAAGNGGGCATTTGGGTGCGCATGACGTTGGCGANGCAGCGGACGGNAGTATCTGGGTGGCNGATGCNGGAAACGCCAGANTNGTCAAATATTCACCNGATCTAGAACTATTGCAGGTCCTCAANGATCCNAAATTCGGTTTTATCGGGCCGCGTTATCTTGATGTGGATGAATTTGGACGTCTCGTCGTTGCCGATCAGGATGCCCACCGAATTTTGATGATTGATCCGGACGGGCCTGATGGCGGCACTTTAATTGGGGTACTTGGCACAGGCGTTCCCGGCAAGGGACCCAATCTATTCGACGATCCGGAGGGGGTAGAAGTTCACGAGAGCCGTTATTATTTCTCAGATTCCGACAATAATCGGATTGTGCGTTACGTCCTCGTGACCAATTAAATTTACCTATCTCGCACCGTTAGACATCTGGTTTAACAGCTGCATTGCCTGTATCCGGCATCCGCGTTCGGCCATCCATGCGATTTGCTGGGTGGCGTTCATATCGGTGCGATCAAGCAGATGGATTGACGATTCTGACTCCTGCGAAGACAGGATCAAAGTGTAATGGTCGGTATCTTTTTGCACCAGATCGGATACCGAGATGGCCTTCTCGTTGGCGGCCCATGCCTTTTCCATCGAAGTTCCATTGCTGGACGAAACCGTAACCATAATTTCAGCATTGGCCTCTTCGCGAGCAAATACCGGCGTATCGCTCGGTAGGCAGTAGGTTCCTGGTCTTGAAACAATCGGCATCCACGGCTGAACGTTTTCCGGCTTTATTTTTGTTGTAATAACACTTCTTGCGGCACCTATATTATTGACCAGTCGGTTTTCACCAAACATCAGTTTCGATATCACTTTCAGCGCATTGCTGCCGTCCTTGGCCTGTTGCGTCCCGCCATCATCATTGGTGACAGTGCCGGTTAAGGGGCCCTTCAAAACGATAACACTGCCTGATTTATCAAGCAGTTTTACTTCAGAATTTTCCGGCAGGTTTATTTCGTCGCCCTCTTTGAGGACTGCGCCGAGCACAAATCTCTCATTCAAGTCCTTTGCAGAGCCGCTGACATTGAAAATGATATACTCGACCGATTGGGCAAGGGCATTGGATATATTAAGGGTACTAGCACTTGCCAGCACCGCGCTGGCAACCACTAAGCTCTTGAATATGTTCATTTGTTTGATCCTCCTGTAAGGTCAATCAAGGTGTTATTCAGTCCATNTTCCAAGCGNCCCAGATGATATTCAACTAAATAGTCATCAGGATAGCTTTTTGCCAGACTTTTGAATGTCTTCAGGCTTGATATAGTNCCCTTGTCGAGCTCTGCATATGCATTTCGATACACTTCGAACGGAGCGCTCTTGACAAGAATTGCCTCCACTGGTTCCAACGCTTCCACCGGTTTGGTCTTACCGGCCAATAACAGCCGCCCTAATGGGCGAAATTCGTGGGCATTGGCACGTCCAGCCGTAGCACCACTCACGCAAACGTGACTGGTGAAATGTTTATTTGCCCCTTCAAGACGCGCTGCGGTGTTCACCGTATCGCCCAAAGCNGTGTAATCAAAAAAGTTACTACCGCCAAAATTGCCGATAATGGCGGGNCCNGAATGGACACCAATGCGGGTATGGCCAAATTTCACACCCTTTTCGGCCATTTCGGCCTGATATTGGCGGCAAACCTTGTCAATTTCGATGGCGAGGCCCACCGCTTTGTTGGGATGATCATTATCTGGCATCGGTGCACCAATGAAGCCTATGACAGCGTCGCCNACGAANTTATCCAGTGTTGCGCCTGCTTTCACAAATTCAGCNCTCACNCGGTCCAGATAGGTGTTTAACACCTCGGANAGNTGATCAACGGGCATATTTTCCGACATNGAGGTAAAGCCAGCGATATCGGTGAAGATGAACGACACATCCATTTGTTCGCCGCCCAATTTCATTTTCTCCGGGTGGGAGATCATATCATCCACCACATCGGGGCTGACATAGTGNGNCCATGCATCGCGTACAAAGCGCTTTTCGCTNCGNTCCGATTGCCACAATATGGCAGANCCCAATATGGCCGCAGTAGCCATTACNGTGAGCATCGGGATTGTCGGGACAAGCAATTGCGAGGTTTCAAAAACCACCAGGGTCNCNCCAATGGTGCCNGCNAGNCACNNGGCNAATGCTGCCACCCTAAGCCAGATTGAATGTCTTATGCGCACGACCATCATTCCGATAAATCCTGCTATCCACAATAAAGCCAGTTTACCCATGCCNTTAAGNTCGGTGATCCTNGTGCCGGATAATATCTGTTCCAGCACATGAGCATGGATAAAGACACCGGGNAAAAAACCCTGTTCNTCNCCCAGAGCCGAAGTAAAAGGTGTTCTATGGCGATCAACGAAGGGTAAATCGACGCCAATCAAAACGTATTTGTCGGCAAACCATGCGGGGGGCAGAACTTTGACTGCTTGTGCNGGATANCTTGGAAAATCACGTGGCTTTCCATCTTCCTTATGCTGATAGACGATGCGNAAAAGGTCGTCGCTTAATTTGCTTTGTGGCGTACCAATCATCGCATGGGACAAGGATGGCATGATGCCATCATCATAAAAACGCCCTTCGAGAAAATAGCGCACAATGCCATCGCTGCTGTCNTTNGGAAGGACNGCAATGGACTTGGANACATTCTCCAAAACTTTATTTTCGTAACTAACCTGCGCTTCGCTTAAACCATCCGATTGATCGGCATAGACGACAAAAATTTTGTCATTGTTATTTTGNAGNAGCNNNAANAGCCGATCATCCTTCGCCTTTTCGCTGGGCTGATCGAGCAGCATATCAATGCCGATGGCTTTTGGATTTGCAGCAAGCAATTTTTCGATGATATCAGCCAACAAGCCNCGATCCAGCGGCGAGCGATAGGGCAAAGTTGCCAGCGTATCCTCGGTAATTTTAACGATCACAATGTCCTTTGAGGCTTCTGTCTTGCTGGCCAAAAAGGTCATCAACAGGTCGTTATAGCGAGCCTCGAACGTATGCAGAGGCGGGATCTGGCTGAACGGCAAAACGACGATCATCACAATCAACGACAATAATAACGCCATTCTTGTGCCGATGCGTTTCATATGGTTTTCGCGAATCCGGTTCGTTGAAATATAGTCCTACTATTTCAGAGCGCGGATAACATCGTCAACCTTGGTAACTGCAGCAACTTGAGTCAAGGCGAAATTGATCGAGGCATTGTGCCATTCNGCGTTCATGGTCGAGCAGCCATCNTCCGGCACAACCATGATGTAGCCTTTGTCCGCACCGGTGCGTGCGGTGTGTTCAATCGACATGTTGGTCCATGCGCCGGTTTCNATNATNATNTCGCATCCAACGGCGCTCAGGACCACTTCCAGAGCGGAGCCTTCAAAGGCGTTCATACGCATTTTGGTTACTACATGATCGCCNGGTTGCGCTTCAAGTCCAGCAACAGGTCTTGANCCCCATGTATCACGAACAAGCCCGTTGAGTTCTTTGGTCTGTTCAAACAAAGGGGCATTCATGGTCATGCCGTGATGTCCTGCTGGTGCCTGAAACCACACATGAATGATCGGAACACCAATCGAGCGGCAATGAGCCGCCAACCGTNTGATATTCTCGATGCAATTTTGATCCTTACAATGCTGGGGGGAGCCTGAATCTGCAAATGCGCCACCTTCCATCACCACATCGTTTTGCATGTCCTGAATGATTAGGACGCTGCGTGACGCATCTAAAATCAGATCATCTACATTGGCGGATTGTTGAGGCTGCGGCGACGGCGGTGGTGGCGTGGTTTGTTGAGGTGGGGCTGAATATGTTGATGGTTGGCTTGGAGGCGTCGAAGCTGTGACACCTGCTCCGGCATGCGCTCGCATGAAAGGTTCGCTTCTTGGGCCAATTTTGGTTTGGACCGAATAGAGAGAATGGGTGGCGCAAACAAATAAAGTGCGCCAGTCCTCGCCGCCCCAATGGAGGTTGGCCGCTTTTTCAGGAATGGCGACCTTGCCAATCAATGTGCCACCGGGATTAAAGACCCAAAGACCGCCGGGAGCAGTTACCCAGACATTGCCTGAAGTGTCGCATTTCATGCCATCGGGAACGCCGGGTTTTAGCGGATCAATGATATTGGAAGCAAACTCGCGACCGCCCGTTAAAGTGCCATCGGGGTTCACGTCGAAAACACGAATATTGGCAGCTTCGGTATCGTTGATATACATCAGTTTTTCATCTGGCGAGAAGCACAGACCATTTGGCTGCATGAACATATAGCGGTCCACCAGCAATTCGGGTTCTTGTCCCTCCTGCCCCGGCTTGACGCGGAACACGCCCTGCCAGCCAAGTTCACGCGGACGTTCGACACCAAATCCCGGCATACGACCATACCACGGGTCGGTGAANTAGACCGAACCACATGAACGGATGCACACATCATTCGGGCTGTTTAGCTCCTGGCCTTCGAAATGGCTGGCCATGATCTGGCGGTCGCCATTTGGATAGATGCGCACCAGCGATGAGGTTGAATGTTCGCAGACGATCAAATTGAGATCTGCGTCATAAGTCATGCCGTTGCCCTTATTGGTGGGCTTTTGGACTTCACGCGCGCCGTGCTTATCCCAGCGGCGGCGGGTATCTCCCGGCATATCGGAAAACAACNGATAATGTTCGTGGGGGTGCCAGATTGGCCCTTCAGTGAAATCGAACCCGGAACCCAGTTGAGCAACCGGCGAATATTCGTCGATCAGGCTTTTGAATTCTTCAGTAATTGCTTCATGGGCCATGGTGGCACCCTCCCCTAAACAGTATTTATCTGCGATCTAAACGGCGAACCAGTCACGTGTTGGTACGCTTTGAACAATCGGTCCTGGGACCTGCATGCCAAGACGCGCGACAACTTGTTGGTTTTCAATCATTGCAGGCTGATCGTGCACAGGTAGTAGGAACTTATAATTGTGCAAAAGCTTTTTGATCGCGCCTTTTTCGGCACGTTTTGAACCGGCGTGGTTGCCGGTGACCTGTGGCTCCATAAACTGGGTCTGGCGTACCTGATTGACCACCTGATCATTGAAATCATAAATCACATCGCCGCAAAGACATGCCAGCCCCTCGGCCGTTTCGACGATCACATTCATTGAACCTTCGGTGTGGGCATTGGCCGGTTCGCACCAAACGCCGGGGATAATATNTTCCCTGCCGGTGATTTCCAAATCGAGGAAACGAAGGGCATCTTGGGTATGAAGACGCTCGATCAAATGCTGAATATCAGGCTTTGGATATTGTGGGTGCATCAGGCCGGAAACCGAGCATTCAAGCTCCTTACGATTGAGAACAACCGTTGTGTTCATGGAGAAAAGATCATCCTTGCCCGCATGATCGATATGAAGATGGGTATGCAGCACATAGCGCACATCGCCCATTCTCACGCCATGTTTGGCAAGCTGGTTTTCGATCATATTATCGTGGAATTGCAGGCCTCTCATGCCCAGCGATTCCATGATGGCGTTATCGCGATATCCGGTATCAACGACAATTGGATATGTGCCACCCAAAATCAGAAAGCCATAGGTTGCAACCCGTGCGACGCGGCCACAATTGTGTCCCAGAACCAGAAAGCTGTTTTCCAGTTCGATATCGCCATAATCCAGAACGTGTATTTCGAGAGCCATTGTTTTTCTCCAATATTTGCGGGACCGCTCTGCCCCGATTTAATTACAGGCGGTAAACCCGATTTGCTGTTTCGTAAAAAATTGCTTTTTGTTTTTTCGCGCTGAGCCCGCTGGCACCGGCAACGAATGCATCGACCAGTTTGTCGTAGCTGGTCCAGATTTTCTCGATGGGAAAGTTGGAACCGAACATGCAGCGTTCCGCGCCAAATATTTTTACGGTTTCATTGATCATTTTTGCAATATGCGCCGGATCGTTTTTATGAATGAAGGTGCCAAAGGCCGAGAGCTTGGTGACGACATTTGGTTGTTTGGCAAGCAGTTTCAAATTTTTGCGCCAGTCATTCCAACCTTGCTCGGATAAGTCTTCCAGCATGCCGGCGTGTTGCAGAATGAAGGTTACATTAGGGCAGGCTTCGGCCAGCTTGGCAGCGCCTGCCATTTGGCTAGAAAACACCTGCAAATCGAAGGACCAGCCATAATCAGCGAGATGGCCGACGTTCTTTTGAACAATTGGGTCCAACGCCACATCGAGATGTGGGGCAAACTTATAGAGCGGATTTTCATGCCAGTGAAATTGCTGGCGAATGCCGCGCATTAACGGATATTTCTTTAGCTTATCCAATTGCGGGCGAACATCATCGGCGCTCATATCGGCATAACCGACGATGCCATGAGGAAAGCCGCTTTCATCAGCGGATTTTTGCACCCATGACACTTCATCTTCAAACCAGTTTGGTGCCCAGTTGGCTTGTACATAGACTGATTTTTCTATGCCGCTTTTGGCAATATCCTGTTTGAATTCTTCGACCAGATAATCGCGCTTTATGCTGTCATAGGGACCGAATATCCGTGGGACGGAGGGGCCAAGCAACCACGGCAGGTCTGCCTGTCGCCAAATGTGGTGGTGTGCATCAATGATTTTCATCAGGCAGCTCTTTTCGCAAAATTCAATACTTCTTCACACAGCGCATTCGCTGAACCGGCATTTCCCAGCGCATCGATGAATGGCAGCACCGAAACCAATGCCTCTGTTTCCGGCGCGTATTCGGCGTCTGCCGCCAG
>JAESSK010000037.1 GCA_016764155.1 Rhizobiaceae bacterium | reverse complement strand
TGACGCCTTCGCCGACATAAAGAACAACACCATTCTCGACAGCACGAACTGCGGTTCCTTCAGGTACTGAAATATCGATACCGTCGTTCTTGCCATTGAATTTATTGATAACGCGTCCACGGACCGGCCATCTAAAATTGGAAATGCCGGTGCGTTTTGGTGCAGGTGCATTGGAGGCAATTTTGACTGGCTTTTTCTTGACGTTGCCGGTGACGATTGGATCGACGCCGAATTTATCATTGGTTTTTGCCATTCTAACAGGCTTGCCAGCGGCTGGAATGCGTAGTTTTTGACCAACTCTGATCGAAGAACTTTTGAGCCNATTATGTGATTTTAGAGACGCNAGNCTTACACCTTTACGCTCGGCAATTTTTGACAGGCTATCNCCGCTNTTAACCACATAGGNTTTGCCNGNNTTNACNGAACCCGTAACNATGGATGCATCNNNNTTGGAANANTTNGNTTTCGCTGNAACNGAATTTGGTCGNCGAATTGGCACAATGCGTACGCGTTTTGCTTGTGATCTTTTNNCTNNNTTATGATCGGGGGCAGAAACAGGTGCGTTGGATGAATAAACATAATTTGGTATGATAATGCGCTGTCCGGCCTCGACAGAATCTGGGCTGGCAACCTTATTTGCCTTCATCAATGCATTTACCGGAACACCGTAGCGTCGGGANATATCGTANAAAGTATCNCCACTGCGCATGGTGATAACCGTGCCACCNGCGCGGTCCCAGCCACCTTTACCGGTTGACCTNGATGCCAGACGGTCTTGNTTTGTCGAACGCATNATCCGAGCAGANGACTTTTGCTGGACAGAAGATGTACTCATCAAATCCAAATTGCGGCTGGAGGACGCAGAATTGGATGGGGCGGGTAATGAGCTTTTTTCAACACTTAAACGTCGAGGATAATCAGGAACTGGCGGCGAATAGGTTGAAGGATATTTTTGCCCTTGTGGCGCAACATACGTTGGTTCAGCCTTATGATAATATGCAGCGCGCGGCGTATTGACCAAGGCCCTTGGAGCAACAGAACTTGCCGGAGACATACGGCCGCCAACAGACGAAGTCGTGGTAGCATCGAGATCGCCCGGATACGCGTTGCTGGATACGGCACCTTGAGGTGCAGCGTCTAACAAGCTGGCCCCGCTAAACCTTGAAAACCCTGAACTACACCCGGCAGCAATGCCGGAGACGAGCAGTAAAGACACTGCCTGGATCAGATATTTGGTGCGATTGCGCAACAAGGATGGGTGCATATCAGCTACTCGCGTTAGTGAAACTAATGTTGAGTATTAGAAAGCATTAATATTACTGGAGGGTTAAGGGAGCCGCGAATCTTGAAATAAAACCGGGGCGAGATACCACCGACAGCAAGGCCTGCTTTAAGGCCCGAACCAAGAAAAACATCAAATCGTTGAAGATATTCCGGATAAAAATGGCTGGGTTCTGATTTCCATCAATTCCGTGATCTCGAAGCGCGAACCAATTTTTAGATATTTTCCGATTTTCTGCACCCCGTCCGGTGGCCCGACCGGAGCAATTAAAATCCCGCCGGAAACCAGCGTATCTAAGAAATCCTTTGGCGGTTCATCAAAAGAACAATTGGAGATAATGCGGTCAAACATGCCCCATTCCTGACTAGGATTGGTGGCATCACCCAGACGCAATATCACGTTCTCAATGCCCAGATGTTCGAGCCTTGTGCCTGCCTTTTCATGCAAAGTACGAAACCGCTCTATGCTGGTGATTTTGCTGGCAAGGGTTGATAAAAGTGCGGTTTGATAACCCGTCCCCGTACCAAGTTCGAGCACCCGGTGGGATGGCTCCAAATCCATCTGATTGATGATTTTAGCCACGTGATCAGCGGCGGCCATACTTTGTCCGCACTCGATCGGCATTTGGCCGCGAGCATAGGCTTCATCCACATGGATGATCGGCACAAAATTACGGCGTGGGATTTTTTCAAATGCAGATAACACTTGATGATTGGTGATACCTTGGGAGCGCAGGCGCAGCAGGAATGCGCCAAGGGCTTCCTTGTTATCTCTATTTACCACCATCGTTTAAAATCTTAGCTTCCAGAAAATAATGTCTCTAGACTGGACCTGAAAGTCTCGTTGGTCAAATCCAGTTGCAATGCGGAGACTGAAATCCGGTTTTCCTGAAGGGCTGAAATATCNGCNTGNGNCTTTTGNTCNGGNATATCNCGNCCAAATCGCAACCAGTAATAAGGAAAACCACGGCCATCGTGGCGCTTTTCCATCGAAAGGCCATAGGTGAATACACCCTGCCTGGTGGCTTCAATGCCCGTAACTTCATCCACGCCACAATTGGGGAAATTGACGTTGACGAAGGATTTATCCGGAAATTCCGTTTCGAGCAATTTGGTAATGACCGCCGGGGCATGGGCTTCGCACACCTCCCAAGGAACAGCACGCATGCCGTCAGACCAATTATAAGCTTGCGAGAGGGCAATCGAGCGAATGCCCAGCAATGTTCCCTCCATGGCACCGGCAACGGTGCCTGAATAGGTCACATCGTCACCGATATTCTGGCCGGAATTAACGCCAGATAACACCAGATCGGGCGGGTTATCCATCAANTCACGAATGCCCATGATGACGCAATCGGTTGGGGTACCTTTGAGAGCGTATTTCTTCTCGTCAATTTTGCGCAAGCGCAAAGGATCGTTCAGCGTGAGCGAATGAGCNAGNCCACTCTGATCGGTTTCGGGTGCCACAACCCANACATCATCGCTGAGTTCACGGGCAATTTTTTCAAGGCTAACGAGGCCACGCGCGTGGATACCATCATCATTGGTCAATAAAATTCGCATCAAGGTTCCTGTCTAATCCAGTTTTTCAATCCGAGTGATACCACCCATATATGGCAGTANCACATCAGGNACNGTGATNGANCCATCTTCGTTCTGATAGTTCTCCATCACCGCAATCAGCGCCCTGCCCGTGGCAATACCGGAGCCATTCAGCGTATGGACGTGGTGGATACCATTCTCGCCACGATAACGCGCATTCATCCGGCGTGCCTGAAAATCTCCGCAAACGGAGCAAGAAGATATTTCGCGGAAAGCGTCCTGTCCGGGCATCCATACTTCAATGTCGTAGGTCTTTTTTGCACCAAAGCCCAGATCACCGGTAGAAAGCGTCATCAACTGATAGTGCAGNCCNAGTTTCTTCAAAATGGTTTCAGCACAGCCGACCATGCGTTCAAGCTCTTCAATGGAACTCTCTGCGTCGGTGATGGAAACCAGTTCCNCTTTCCAGAACTGGTGCTGGCGCAACATGCCGCGCGTATCACGCCCAGCAGACCCTGCTTCTGAACGGAAACACGGGGTCAATGCTGTATAGCGGATAGGCAGATTGGCCTGTTCCAGAATTTCACCACTCACCAGGTTGGTCAGCGGCACTTCCGCAGTTGGAATAAGCCAGCGGCCATCGGTGGTTTGAAACAAATCTTCTGCAAATTTTGGTAGCTGGCCGGTGCCAAACANTGCTTCATCACGCACCAATAGCGGCGGAGAGACTTCTGCNTANCCGTGNTCTGTNGTGTGGGTATCGAGCATGAACTGGCCNAGNGCGCGNTCTAGCCGNGCAATNGNNTTNTTGAGCACCACAAANCGGCTNCCGGAAAGCTTGGAGGCTTTGTCAAAATCCATCTGATTGAGGTTTTCACCCAATTCATAATGTTCTTTGGGTTCAAAGCTGAATTGCGGTTTTTGTCCGGATGCGTGTTTGAAGACGTTGTCTTCTTCGCTGGCCCCAATCGGCACGTCGTCCAGAGGCAGGTTCGGAATGGCCGCAAGCGTATCACGCAACTCTTTGCCAAGCGCCAATTCAGCGTCGGTGCTGGCCTGCATGGATGCCTTGATGGCTGATACTTCGGCCTTCAATTTTTCTGCCAATTCAAGATCTTTGGCACCCATTGCTTTGCCGATTTCCTTGGAAGCAGCATTACGGCGGGTTTGGGCTTCTTGATTTTCACTGATAGAGGCGCGGTGTTT
>JAESSK010000036.1 GCA_016764155.1 Rhizobiaceae bacterium | reverse complement strand
CGCGAAACTTGGTCGCCAATCGGAGTGTTGATCAGCATGTGCAGTGGCAAAGAGACGAGCTTGGAAAATACCGCCGACCCAATCAAATATTCTAGCCGCCCGGTTGTGCGCCCGATCAGCTTTGACTTAAGAGCCCGAAACATAAGTTCGAACGAAAATGCAAGCACAAGCGCAATACCTATCCAGGCTAGCGTATCAAACGCTCCGGCCGGGATAACGTTGTCGTAAATACTCATCACTGCAAATGAAGTTACCAACACGGTCAGATTGATGAAAAAGGTTAAGCAAAACATCTGCCAGATTTCAGGATAGAAACGGTAGAGGTTGGTCGCGAGCCAAGAGTCGGCAGTTCTTTTTTCTTCACTGTCAGCAACATTTGTGAACGAAACCAACCTGCACTTACCGTTCCATTTGACCTTTCGCACCTCACCGGAGGAGGGGTCTCTGGCGGTGATGTTGTTGTCTGGCCCCAGCTCTAAGGTCGAAATGGACTGGCCGTGAACCAATATTGCGGGCAAGTGACTCATGGAAATATTGCGAGGATTGGCCACGCGAGAAGTGCTGTGAAAACCAAGACGCGCAGCGCATTCGCGTAATTGGATTATGCCAAACTCATCTGCAAAATGTGGGATGATGCGGGCAAATTGCTCAACCGAGTGCGCCCAATTCAATTGGTCAAGTATCGCAATTAACGCAGCGGGTGCATCCCCCGTGTGAGGGGCGCCGCCAAACCGACCGGCCTCCAAGCCAACCAGAAGTTTTTTAAAACTATCATTGCGACGGAGTTCTTGGAGTTGTTTTATGTCAAAACTAGAGCGCAACCGCTTGTCGAGTGCTTGAATTCCCTCGGTATCCAAACCATCCGATGGTGCATTTGAAGTCCTGTTTTCCGCCATGTTGCTCATTGATTAACAGCCTGCCGCAGCCCAAGTGATATCAAATCGGCAGTGTCATAATCAGTAACGTTGATAAGGTTGCCATCTTCCAGATAGTAATGGCGATCGGCAATTGCTGCGTAAGAGGGACGTTGGGTTACCAGAATGATGGCAGCATTTTTGCGTGCGAATTTCAAATAATTGAGAAGCTTTTGATCGCCCTCAAAATCCAAATTAGAATTTGCTTCGTCAAATAGTATTAGGTCTGGGTGTCCAACCAAAGCGCCCACTAGTGGAACGCGCTGAGAAACCGATTTGGGAAGGCCAGCATCCAAGCCATTACCTACCTGGGTCTGCAATCCTTCTTTGTGAACTTCAAAGTAATTGGCGACACCGAGCGCATTAGCGATGTCATATACTTCTTCAAGGTAGCGTTCGGGTTGAAACTTTGTCATGTTATCAAGTATGGTCCCGAGCAACATTTTTGGTTGTGGTGGCAGATACGCAATCCGCTGACGCAAGTCTTCAGGACTGTAGTCATTGATATCAATGCCGTTGATCAGCACTTGACCCACATCGGCCTGAAAATACCCCATGATCAGCCAAAGCAGGGAAGATCGTCCCGACCCATTTGCCCCGTCAATGACAATAACCTCGCCTCGCGATAGTTCTAGATTTAGGTTGTTATACATTGGCTGGGATTGCCCCGGACGCGTCACGCAAACGTTGTTCAAACTGATAGTGTTTACACTTTTGCACGTTAGTGAACCCGCTGGTTTTTCGGTGGCATTGACAAAACTTTCAATCTCAACTTCCGCGCGACAAATATCCTCATCGCTGGATCTAAGAGCCGATAACCGCAATACTGGCTGTACAATGCGCGATGATAGCAGTGTGGCGGCAGCTAGTGAGCCGACACTTAAAGACTGCTGCATCACTAAAATGGCTCCGAACCCAGCAACAATAACCGGTGTATATTGTCCAATGGCTCCCGTCACGGCCTGAGAAAAACTGGCCTGTTGAGCGGACTCCATACCAATGCGCGCAGCAGACCCCATGAGGCGCTCATATCGGCGTTCCATAAAGCCCTCCAGATTGAGGCTTTTGATTGATTCAATTCCGGTCAATACTTCTAGCAAGAATGAATATCTGCGGCGGTCAATGTCGTGTTTCTTTTCACTCAATTTGAGAACATTAGAGCGCAAAAAACTGGTGAGCAAGAATGCACCTAACAACAAGATCAATATCAACACCGCTAGAAACGGCGCTATCAGAGCAATGGCGACTAAGAATAGTGCAGCAAAGGGCAAATCAAGTGCGGCCACCGCGGTTTCACCGAAACGAAACTCACGCACACGGTCAATGCTGGATAGGCGGTCCAGATGAACGCCGGGAGGCTCTTTCTCAATTTCACCCAGATTTGACTTGAGCAAACGATTAAATATGCGCTCATGCGCTGCACGCGAAAAAGCATCGCCCGCCAGAGCCATCAAATGGCCCCGTGCGACACGCAAGATCAACTCAACAGCAACCGCGATCACAACACCGACCGTGAGAACAGTGAGAGATTCAAATCCTTTGTAAGGGATGATTCTATCATATATTTGCAGCATCAGGAGCGGTAAGGCGAGTGTCAGCAAGTTAGCTAGGACAGAAGCCGTCAAGACATAGGGGTCCCGTCCAACACTCCAATTTTTACCCACAATTTTCATACTGAAATCCCGTCCCTACTGGATATTTGACGGTTTCAAACGCCTGCTAACATAGGCATCATAATTTGTTAAGATTAACCTATCTTTAAAGTGGGAATGATCTGCAGATAAATTAAGAGGGAATAAATGACGATACTCAGATGGATCCGGTTCCAATCACACACGAGTGCTAGCTAGATGGGAATGTGGCGGTAAACCTTACCAGTTAATTTGCTCAATTTCGGCAAATGACATCACAGCGCCATCGTCGAATGTGATTGTGCCAGATGAATCATTGCCTAAATCTAGACTTTCTCCGGTCTGGCTGACAACAGATCCCGAATCCAAATGCATTGTCCAGCCTTGGCCGGTAACATCTGCACCGCTTATACTGACGCTACCATCCATACCCTGAAGATCAATAGCATCGGTCCACCCACCTCCGCTACCACCAGAGATGGTATCTGATCCATCGCCCGCCTCATAGATGAAGGTGTTATCCTCGGCGGCACCAATCAATACGTCGTTGCCAGTCCCTCCATTTATTATGCCTTCGTCGATATCCGTCACACCAACGGTAAAAGTCTCAACCGACGATGATCCATCTGCCGAGGTGGCTGTGACCGCAATATCAATGGAAGTTTCACTCTCATAATCGAACGAGGCGCCTGATGCTACACGCACAGTGCCATCGCTATCCACTGAGAAACGGGCATCATCAACGCTGTAGGTTACAGCTGAGTTGGTCGCATCCGCATCAGAGGCAGATGCCACAACACCAACAGCTGTTCCTGCTGTCGCATTCTCGGCGAGAGTGTTTGTGCCTGCATCACTATCGGTGACTGCAGAAACATCGAACTCGTCTACATCTTTAACACCGATCGTCAGGTTCTCTGTGTAGGTGTTTCCGCCCGAGTCGGTGACCTGAACAGTAATTGCGTGCTCATCAGCTACTTCACTATCAAGAACCGCACCTGCCTTAACGCGGACTTCATTTCCCACAATCTCAAAATTACCTGATGGGTCATTGGTAATTGCGTAAGTAAATGTCTCGCCGGCTTCGCTATCGGTTGCGTTAATTACTGTTACAAGGGTTCCTGCTGCCGAATTCTCAGAAACACCGACGACCTGAGTTGGTGTACTATCAACCCACCCCGCTCCAGTTACAAAGTTTGCATTCAGATTGTTCCCTGAGACTTCATCAACGACAACACCATTAGCAAGACCGTCCATTTGCCAATCGGCAATCAGGCCGGGCTCTGAGCTGGATATTTCGGAGAAGACATTGCCAGCGATTTCTGCCGGTGTTCGAACGTCGTCAAAAATACGTACCTCATTATAGGTGCCGCTGAAATTCTGGACGCTATTAAACCCGCCGCCATTAGTATCTTGCTCTTGTCCAAGAACAATAGTGCCACCTGCAGCGATCGTTTGACCAGCAGCCATGCCCGTTCCATTTGCCACGGCACTGCCGTCGACGAATATTTCCCAATCGCCGGAAGCATTGTCCCAAGTTACTGAAACTTGATGATCGGCACCGTCCAACAATTGGGTACCATCATAGGAATTTATCGCTACCGCCTGTTCTCCAATTTCCAGATAAAGGCCGGTTCCAGATCCATATTCGTTGATACCGATTTCAAGTTCATCACTACCGCCGCCAGCGTGATAGCTGAACAGATTGATATCTCTCCCACCAGGATCAGAAGTTGAAAACTCTACTTCAACTGTAAGGGCAGACAGGCCACCAAGGATATCACCGTTATCGACTACCGAAAGATAGGCGTTGTTACCGCCATCTTCGTTCAGGCTTACGCCAGCGTTCTGGCTGAATGTGATGTCTGTTGGTGCGACATCAGAAATATCGCTCACACCAAGGGTAAAGGTCTCAACCGACGATGATCCATCTGCCGAGGTGGCTGTGACCGCAATATCAATGGAAGTTTCACTCTCATAATGGATCATTGTGCCCATGGCACCATCCAAAACCAAAATCCGCTTGGCGGATTCCTCATAAAACTTTG
>JAESSK010000035.1 GCA_016764155.1 Rhizobiaceae bacterium | reverse complement strand
TCCGGCAACTTTTCCATTGCGGAAACGCAATTGCCTTTGATAATCGAATTCAACCAATTTGGAGAATGAGAAGCAACTTCTACTTCGGGGCGGATATCTGCAAGACTCAATACACTCATGGAGCACCATTTTTACGCGTTACAATATTGACGACATGGTTACCGAACAGAGTAAATAATCGGTTAATGAGAAAAACATTTCCTGTTTTTAGTGATGGTAGTGGTTCTATTTGATGGATGTGCTATGGCTCATCTTTCGCGAATCTTTGTTCTTAAATCAGGTGTTTATCCTTCATGTCAGAAATCAAACTTGTCATATTCGATTGCGATGGGGTGCTTGTCGATTCTGAGGTTATTGCTTCGAAAATTGAAGCAGAGACCTATCGTGACCTCGGCTACGAGATTGAAAACGAAGAATTTGCGATCCGTTTTGCCGGCAGTTCCGGTGCCGATATTCGTGCCGAAATCGAAAAGGAACTGGGTTTTTCTTTTCCCGATAAAGTGATGGCGGGCATATCTGGAAAGATTGATGAAGCGGTTCGTAATGAAGTAAAAATTATGCCCGGCGCAGAGGATGTGCTGGATATGTTTGATCAACCGCGCTGCATTTGTTCCAATTCACCATCCAACCGGCTGAAAGACATGCTTACCCGTGTTAAGCTTTATGACCGGTTTCGGCCTTATATTTTCTCAGCAAAAGATTTCAATCCGCCAGCGAATAAACCAAAACCTGATATTTTCCTCAAAGCCCTCGCTGAGTTTGAAGTTAAGCCTGAAGAAGCGGTTGTTGTTGAAGATTCATCCCACGGCGTGATGGCCGCACGGGCTGCAGGCGTTCGCGTCATTGGCTTTACCGGTGGTTCGCACACATGGCATGGACATGCCGATGTTTTGACTGATGCGGGTGCAGAAACCGTGATCAAAAAATTCCGTGATCTGCCTGCCCTGATTGAGGCATTCGGCCTATGGGGTGGGGAACATGCATGACCCGCGAGGAGTTTGATGTTTATTGTGGCAAGCTAAAAGCCGCCACTCACGTCATTCAATGGGGCAATGCGTCGGTGTGGAAAATCGGCGGAAAAATCTTTGCGATTTATCCAAAATGGGGCAAGGGCGAGCATGAAAAACTGAGTTTCAAATGCTCTGATCTCACCTATACGATTTTATGTGAGCAGCCGCACATCATCCCCGCGCCCTATCTTGCTCGTGCAAAATGGGTGCAGATTGACGCGGAAAANGCCATGAGCGACGAGGCGGTTGNGGAATATATCAGNGCTGCCTACGNCATAATCGTGGGTAANCTGACCAAGACACTGCGCAAGGAATTGGGGCTTATCTAAAGCCTTATTTCACTTTCTTTGGCGGGCCTTCGTCGAAGCCAGCATAGATGACAATGTTCTTTTTGGCTGGTTTATCGATCAGGATGTTACCGTCGACNAATTTGAAATAGCCGTTGGATTTTCCNGGTTCNATGGTTCCAACGACCTGATGCAATTGAGAATAGAGNACGTCNTCGCCGCGAGTGACCGCGATGCGNAGAGGCATTTTGAANGTGCCCGTTTCACCTGAGGGACCATTGATGACCCGTCCGGCAACACCAACACGAACATTCAAAGTGTTGCCACGATAATTGCACTCGCGCACAACTTCGGTGATGCTGCCCTGATAGCGAACAGAATTGCGAGCGTTATCATCGCCCTTTTTCACNCCACGCTTATANATCCGGAAAGTCTCTGTTCCCGCGCGAAGCACGGTTTTAGGACAATAAGCACGCAGGTCCTGAACCTCGTCCTCGGTCTGCTCNNCTTTNGCCTGTTGTTGATNATTACCAACATCAAGNGCACCTACNACACCCCCNGTCTTGGTGGANGTACATGCAGATAATGCCAATATCAGGCCTGCCAAAACCGTCAAATTCAACGCGATATTATTGCTAC
Source organism: Rhizobiaceae bacterium (assembly GCA_016764155.1). Lineage (GTDB taxonomy): Bacteria > Pseudomonadota > Alphaproteobacteria > Rhizobiales > Rhizobiaceae. The sequence goes on along the minus strand of JAESSK010000035.1, from coordinate 24,752 downwards.
TCTTACTCATATTACCCTTGCCCCGGAACTGTCTGGGAGATTTTATAGCACCAGAATCAATCAAAAACGAATTACAATTTAGGTTGCACACAATCTTAGATCCTTTTTAGGCAAAATTAAAGTGTTTCACTCATTGCATTTCATTCCGATAAAAGGCAAAACCACCACGTTCATTAAGCGAAAACGGGATTTTTCAAGTGAAATATGTGAGCACGCGCGGCAATGCGCCAGCGCTTGGGTTTTGCGATGTGTTATTAACCGGGCTAGCGCGCGATGGCGGGCTATACGTGCCCGAAGAATGGCCTGTGCTTGATCAGGCAACTATTCGTTCCTTTGCGGGCAAACCCTATGCAGAAATTGCAAAAACCGTATTGGCCCCCTTTGTTGAAGGAGAAATTCCTGAAGCTGAATTTNCCAAAATGGTCGATGATGCCTATGCGAGTTTTAATCACAAGGCTGTGGCACCGCTGGTTCAGATCGGCTCAAACTCCTGGATATTAGAGCTGTTCCACGGCCCCACTCTGGCGTTTAAAGATGTGGCNATGCAACTCGTGGGCCCGCTGATGGATTANGCCCTTGCCGAGCGCNACGAAAAAGCCACCGTGGTTTGCGCCACATCCGGCGATACGGGCGGGGCGGCCATTGAAGCATTTCGCGGACGCGAAAATACGGATATTTTTGTGCTGTTTCCCAAGGGAAAAGTCTCCCCNGTGCAGCAACACCANATGACCACCATTTATGACGGAAATGTACACCCGATAGCGATTGAGGGTAATTTTGATGATTGTCAGGCGCTGGTGAAGGCGATGTTCAATCATCATGGCTTCAGGGATCAGGTAAAACTCTCCGGTGTGAATTCCATCAACTGGGCGCGTATCATGTCGCAGGTTGTGTATTACTTCTCTTCCGCAGCATCCCTTGGCGCACCTGACCGCAAGGTTTCCTTTACAGTTCCGACCGGAAACTTTGGTGACATTTTTGCAGGTTATGTGGCCCAAAAGATGGGCCTTCCGGTTGAAAAACTTGTCATCGCCACCAACCAGAATGATATTTTAACACGTACGCTGGAAACTGGCCGCTATGAAGCAACCGGTGTTGAAGCGTNTCAATCTCCTTCGATGGATATTGAGATATCATCCAATTTCGAGCGCCTGTTGTTTGAACTTTATGGACGCGACAGCGACTCAATCGACCGGGCCATGTCGGGNCTTGCCCAATCCGGTGCGTTTTCCATTGATGAAGAACCGCTGGCTCAATTGCGCACAGAATTTTCTGCAGGTCGTTGCAGCGAAACTGAAACCGGTGAGGCCATTCGCCAGACATTGGCGGATAGCGATTATCTGCTCGATCCACACACAGCCGTTGCGGTGCACGTGGCGAAAAAACATCCTTCGAAAGGGCCGATGATTATCCTTTCAACAGCTCATCCGGCAAAATTCCCGAGCGCTGTAAAAAACGCCAGTGGCATTCATCCTGCATTGCCTGAACGGCAAAAAAGCATGATGGAACGTGAGGAAAAATTCACCGTTTTGGAGAATTCTCTGGAAGCTGTAGAAACATTCATTTCTGAAAATGGCCGTATCTAATCCCCATACAGAGCTGCGACAAAAGAATGNATGACACGAGCGTGCGCAATCGCTAAAGTCCGCGAATGAGCGTATCAGTAACAAAGCTAGACAACGGGCTTAACGTTGTCACCGAATCCATGCCACATCTNGAAACCGCTGCAATGGGGGTTTGGGTGAAGGCCGGTTCNAGGGATGAAAGCCGTAATCAGCACGGCATTGCCCATATGCTGGAACATATGGCATTCAAAGGAACTGCCAAGCGCAGCGCCCGACAAATTGCCGAAGAAATCGAAAATGTTGGCGGCGATNTNAATGCCGCTACCAGCATTGAGACGACAGCTTATTATGCCCGCGTGATGGGCGAAGATGTGCCGCTGGCAGCGGATATTCTCTACGATATATTGGCTAATTCCACGCTGGACGAAGAAGAACTCACGCGCGAAAAACATGTGATTTTGCAGGAGATTGGCGCCTCTCAGGACATGCCCGATGATCTTGTCATGGACATGTTTCAAAAGGCGGCGTTTAGCGATCAGGCGATTGGTCGCCCTATTTTGGGCACACCTGAGACTGTTGAAAGCTTCACCCCCAGCGATATCAAAAGCTATCTTGATAGCCATTATCATGGGCCAAATATGGTGCTTGCTGCGGCCGGCTGTGTTGACCATGATGCCTTGGTTAGACAGGCNGAAGAAACATTTGCCAATTTTCCAAGCGATTTGCCCGAGCCTTCCAAAGACGCGACCTATGTGGGCTGTGAAGAAATTATCGAGCGCGACTTTATGGAAGCCCAGATGGTTCTTGGCTTTGAAGGGCGCGCCTACCACGTTCGCGANTTTTATGCNTCCCANCTTTTATCAAGCATTTTGGGCGGNGGCATGTCTTCACGGCTGTTTCAGGAAGTGCGCGAGAAGCGCGGTCTTTGCTATTCAGTCTATGCTTTTCACTGGGGTTTTTCCGACACGGGTGTGTTTGGNATTCATGCGGCGACCGGCGAAGATGATTTGAAGGAATTGGTGCCGGTTATCCTTGATGAATTAAAACGNGCAAGCGACGACATTTCTCAGGCAGAACTCGACCGCGCACGGGCGCANGTTCGTGCAGGNCTAATGATGAGCATGGAAAGCCCCACCGCACGGGCTGGGCAAATTGCNCGTCAATTGCTGCTATTTGGCCGTCAAATTCCCAATGAAGAATTGATGGAGCGGTTGAATGCACTATCAGTTGAACGCATTCGCGACCTTGCCGGACGGATGTTCTGCGAGGGAAATGCGACGCTGACAGCCATTGGGCCGACCAAAAATATGGCTCGTTTAAATGATGTCAGTGAATATTTGGGTTTAAAACCCGCAAATGCCGCTGAATAAACCAGAATACATTTGGAAAATATTCCTTGGGTTTGCTACAGATTAATTTCGGGCAACGATATTTTCCGGAAAAACCAAATCTGGCAGTATCTCCTTGAAGATTGATAAACGCATGACGGGTCTGAAACACTTGTTTCCGATACAAAAACTGACACAGATAATTNACGCCATTCTGGCCGTGTTTTTTGTTGTCCTATTTTCCGTTAGCACCACTCATGCGCTTGAACCCGTTGGTATTTCTCGCGACGATGTGGCNATTGATATTACCGGTTCTATCGATTTTTATTCCGAGGTCGGAGACAGTTTAAAGGTCTCCACCGCCCCCGATGCCGATGGCATTGTGCGCCGTATCGAGGTGCAAGCGGGAACCAAGGGCGTCGCGTCTAACTGGTCGGTATTCTCTCTGGCCAATGAATCCAATGAACAAATTGAACGGCTGATCGTGGCTCCCCATTACCGGTTGGTTGGCTCCGGCCTGATTTGGCCGGATCTGGATTCGGTGCGTATTACAACGATTACGCCGAGTGAAGGATTTTCACTGGTTCGCCAGAACGATAATGAAGCGGATGTCTTTTCGATCACCCTCGATCCCGGCGCGGTCATCACTTTGATTGCCGAACAAAAGGCCAAACGCCTGCCAAAACTCTATGTGTGGGAACCCTCTACCTATAAGGATACGGTNAANAGNTACACGCTTTATCGTGGCATCGTGCTTGGAATATCCGGGCTGTTGGCGGTGTTTTTGACCATCCTCTTCATCGTCAAGGGTTCGGCGATGTTCCCGGCAGCCGCNGCCCTTGCGTGGGGNGTGCTTGCCTATGTCTGCGTTGATTTTGGCTTTTGGGATAAAATCATTTCGCTCACTGCCTCCAGTGCACCGGTGTGGCGCGCCTCAACCGAGGTGTTTTTAGCTGCCGGCATTATCATATTTCTTTATGCCTATTTGAGCCTAAACCGCTGGAATTCGCATTTTTCCTCGGTCACTGTTGCGTGGGTTCTAGGTCTGATTATCCTGTTGGGCATCGCTGTTGCAGAACCATCCATTGCCTCCGGTATCGCTCGTTTTTCAATTGCACTGACCGCGATTGCCGGTGCTGGTCTGATCACCTATCTGGCGATGAAACGTTTTGACCGGGCCATCATGTTGATACCCACATGGATATTGGTGCTGGCGTGGACCACCGGTGCCGGTATGACCATTACAGGCGGCATTGCCAATGATGTGGTGCAGCCTGCGCTGGTTGGNGGNCTGGTGCTGATTGTGCTGTTGCTCGGTTTCACCGTTATGCAACACGCTTTTGCCGGTGGTGCGCTAGCGCATGGATTGGTGAGCGACGTGGAACGTCAGGCGCTCGCTCTAATCGGTGGCGGCGATATTGTTTGGGATTGGGACGTTACCAGAGACCAGATTTTTGTGGGGGATGAAGCCACTCACATTCTTTCCACCTCACAAAACAAGCTCAACGGCCCGTCACGAAACTGGGTTAAATTACTCCACCCCAATGACCGTGACCGCCTGCAAGCCACGCTNGATGCAGTATTGGAACATCGTCGCGGACGCATTTCCCAGACATTCCGGGTTCGGGCAGAAGATGGCCATTATAACTGGTTCAAACTGCGCGCCCGCCCGATGCTGGGTAGCGATAATGAAGTGATTAGGTGCATTGGATCAATTTCCGAAGTCACAGCAGAAAAGAATGCGGAAGAACGTTTGTTGCACGATGCGGTGCATGACAATTTGACCGGACTGGAAAACCGGGAATTGTTTATCAACCGGCTGGATACGGTAATAAATTTTGCCATTAAGCACGCGGATTCCAGACCATCAGTGTTTCATATCAACATCGATGAGTTTCGTGAAGTTAATGCAAATTACGGTTTCTCGCTTGGCGATACGATCCTACTAACGGTTTCGCGACGTCTGGGTCGATTGTTAAAACCGGGGGATCACCTTTCCAGACTGGGCGGGGATCAATTCACCATCCTGCTACTGTCTGAAACAACCCCAGATAAAATAGCGGGATTTGCAGAATCCATTCGAAAATCCATTACCGCGCCGGTGCAATTTGCCGGACAGGACATCGAACTTACCGCATCGATTGGCATTGCCAGTTGGACACCGGAACACAGCAAGCCAAACCAGATGATGCGTGATGCAGAACTTGCCATGATACAGGCCAAGCGGTTTGGCGGCGACAGGATCGAACCATTCCGCCCTGCATTTCGTACCGTCAAGGATGATTCAGTTATCCTGCTGGAAGACCTTAAAAACGCGTTGCAGAACGATGAAATGTTTGTTCTCTACCAGCCAATTGTCAATCTGGAAAACCGCGACATTGTCGGGTTCGAAGCGTTGCTGCGCTGGGAGCACCCCAAGCTTGGCTCAATATCGCCGGTGGAATTCATCCCGTTGGCTGAAAGCTCTGGCCTGATCAACGCCCTTGGTTCTTATGTTTTGGAAAAGGCTACCGGTGATTTTGCGACATTGGCTCGCGATATTGAAGACCTTGATTGTTTTGTCAGCGTCAATATTTCCAGTCGCGAATTGCTGCGCCACGATATCGTCAATGATATTCGCAACGCTTTGAAGAAAAGCCAGATGGCTCCACATCTTTTGCGGATGGAGGTGACTGAAAGCCTTGTGATGGAAAATCCGGAACACTCATCCGAGGTGTTGCGCCGAATTCACTCTATGGGTGTTGGGCTTTCGCTGGATGATTTTGGCACGGGCTATTCCAGCCTCTCTTATTTGACCCGTTTCCCGTTTGATACGATCAAAATTGATAAATCATTTATCCAATCACGAGATCGCCCGGAGCGGCTTGTGGTGCTGCGCGCAATTATCGCCATGGCACACGGGCTGAACCAAAAGATCATTGCTGAAGGTACAGAGATGGAATCTGATGTGACCGAACTTGCACAAATGGGCTGTGAATTCGCCCAAGGATTTTTGTTCGGCGAACCAATGCACATCAAAAAAGTCGAAAAAATTCTTACCGAGGATGCCGAGGTAGAAAAAGATTAAGCGTGGCCGGCTTCGCTGGACAGTAATAGCGGGTCGATCCCTAACGTTGCTAAGGCGCGCTCATATTTGGTCCCGTGGTCCTGATCGAACAATATATCCTGATCGGCTTGGCAGGTGAGCCAGCCATTGGAGATGATTTCACTTTCCAATTGCCCTGCTCCCCAGCCAGAATAGCCCAGCGCCAACAAAATCTTTTCCGGGCCACGGCCCATGGCAATGGCTCTCAATATCTCAAGGGTGGCTGTAAGGCAGATTTCATCGCCAATTTTGAGCGATGTATCGCTTTCATAATCGGGNGTATGAAGAACAAAGCCCCTGCCCGGCTCCACCGGTCCACCCATATTCAAACTTAAATTGGCAAGGACATCGCTAACGGTATCCTGCTCGTCATCCGTGACGATTTCGAGTTTGTTGAAAAAATCGACAACATTTGGCGCTGCCATGGCTTGATTGACAATGAANCCCATCGCGCCATCTTCGGAATGGGCGCAGACGAAAATCACGCTTTTTTCAAAACGCTGGTCGCCCATGCCGGGCATTGCAATCAAGAATTGTCCCGTAAGAGACAGCGTTTCGTCCATATCGTCCCTCTATCGGCCATCTGCTATCGTCCATGGGCAGAATCTTTTTGGACGATACGCAAATTATGGCTGATTGTAACCAAAATAATGAACCCTAGTATATGCGAAACANCCATGTTCACCGAGATATGATCATGCTTGATGAGGGTATTGTCGCAGGNGATCGTGCAAACGTGTATATATGACGCATGATATTTAGAACAATTAATTCCATTNCACTTNTTCGAAACGCAACTATTCGGTTGGTTTCGACATTTTTTTCATTTGTTTTCATCACTTTATTGATGTTTGAAAACGCTAATGCCGCTAGCACCGAGTGGCAGGACATCGGNGGCGGCGAGGCNCGGATGATTGCCGTACTTGCGCCAGATACCGGCAAGATTTCCGGTGTGGTAGAGATTAAACTCAATCCCGGCTGGAAGACCTATTGGCGCTCCCCCGGCGATAGTGGAATACCGCCTCANCTGAGTTTTGACGGGTCAGTCGGTTATGANCACGATGCTGTCCACTTGCCTACGCCACAGCAAATGGAAATCCAAGAATCTCAAGTTGTTGGCTATAAATCCGATGTGAGCTTTGTCTTTGACGGCACCATGCTCTCGTTTGATCCTGATAATATAATCAGGCTGGAGATGTTTTTGGGCGTGTGTGAACAAATTTGTATCCCGGCACAGGCGAATTTTGAAATCCCTCTTTCCAAACTGAACCGGTCTGATCCGGTGAGCGACGGATTTATCGGTCTTGCGCGTGAAAGCCTACCTGGGAAACCAACGGCAGAAGCAGGCATAGAACGGGTTAAATTCAGCAAGCGGAATTTGCAGATATTTGCCAATATTTCCTCAGCTGAAGAACCCCTCAGCCTATTTGTTGAAGGTCCTCCGGAATGGCGGCTGGCACCTGCCTCCCTCGTTCGCATTAACGGGCGGTTGGCCGAGTTCAAACTGGATCTATCTCAGGTTCCGGCGAAAGCAGACATTGCCAATGAAGAGCTGCGCTATACACTCGTCAGCGGAAACCGCAGCGTTGAGCAGTGGAAAAAAGCCGAATAGAATTCTTTTTCACCAAATCACCAAATTTAAGTTGAATGCAATTGGTAAATCCAGACCAATTGGGCTAGATATCACTGGCTTTATTTAACTCAGAATTTGAACGGATAATATTTTGTCACAAACGATTGGTATTTCGGTTGGCGATAGCCTGCCAAAAATGGATTTTAAAATCATGGGCGAAGATGGGCCAGATACGCTCACTTATGCAGATCTTTTTGAAGGCAAGAAAGTGGTTTTGTTTGCGCTACCCGGCGCGTTCACCCGCACTTGCACTGCTACCCACCTCCCTGGGTATCTAGAAAACCTCGAAGTCCTTAAATCCAGAGGTGTTGATGAGGTTGCCGTTCTTTCCGTCAACGATGTTTTCGTGATGGATGCATGGGCAAAATCCACTAATGGCGCTGGAAAAATCCATTATCTTGCCGATGGCGCACTGGAATTTACCAAAGCAATTGGCGCTGACATTGATCTGGGTGTTGCCGGATTTGGTATCCGTAGCAAACGCCTTTCGATGATTGTCGATAATGGGGTGGTGACATCGCTGAACATCGAAGAAACCCCCGGCACGGCGGTTACTTCCGGTGTTGCGACTATTCTGGAACAACTTTAAAAACTATTCGCCCGTCAGGAACCGAGCTTATAAGGCTCCATGCCTTGGCGGGCGAGTTCATCTGCCCGTTCGTTTTCCGGGTGACCGCTATGGCCTTTGACCCAGTGCCATTCGACTTCGTGATGGCTCAACGCCTCTTCCAAAGCCTGCCATAACTCAATATTTTTAACCGGCTTTTTGTTGGCTGTGCGCCAACCATTTTTCTTCCAATTTTTGATCCAGCCGGTAATGCCTCCGCGCACATATTGTGAATCGGTATAAAGATCCACGTGGCATTTCTTTTTTAATGCCTTTAGCGATTCGATGGCAGCCTGCAATTCCATTCTATTATTAGTGGTATCCTCGGCACCGCCGGAGAGTTCTTTTTCATGGTCGCCAAACCGCATTAAAGAGCCCCAACCTCCGGGGCCGGGATTGCCAGAACAGGCTCCGTCTGTCCAAATCTTTACGCGTTCGCTCATTAAAGTCCTGCCTCTTTGGCGCTCAAACCGTAGGATTGAGTCTGGTTGATAGTCTGATGAAACTGAAGTTTCTCAATATATTCATCGGGTTTTTTAGGAACGACCAACGCGCCGTCCGGCACGTTTAGCCAGTCGTATAGGCGGGTTAATAAAAACCGCAACGCTGAGCCGCGACACAGAATTGGCAGCGCGTCATATTCTTCCCGTGATAGTGGTCGCTCCGAAACATAGCCGCGCATCAGGGCGCTTGCTTTTTCCGGCTCGAAATTATTATCCGCATCGAAGCACCATGCATTGATGCAAGTGGCCAGATCGAAGGCCAGCAGATCATTGCAGGCGAAATAAAAGTCGATAAAACCCGAAAGCTGGTCTTTTAGAAAAAACACATTGTCTGGAAACAAATCGGCGTGAATAACGCCCGATGGCAATGTATCAGGCCAATTTTTTTCAAGGAAATCCAGTTCCGTCGAAATGATGTTCACCAGTCCGTCTTGCACTTCATTTGCCCGCTCGCCGGAAGCTTCAAATAAGGGTCGCCAGTTTTCGAGGGTCAGCGCATTGTTGCGATGAATTTTAAAATCTCGGGCAAGAAGATGCATTTTGCCAAGCGCTACGCCTAGCTGATGGCAACTTTTTACCGTCGGCTCACTGATAGAAATGCCGTCGAGAAAGCTGATGATTGCCGATGGGCGCCCTGCCAAAGTGCCCAGGGTTTCACCGGATTTCATGGCAATCGGTCTCGGGCAGGAAAAGCCTGCATCCGCGAGATGTTCTTTCAATCCCAAAAAGAAAGGGAGATCTTCTACAGCCACACGTTTTTCGTACAATGTCAGGATGAACGGGCCATTATCTGTGGTGATCAGGAAGTTGGAATTTTCCACTCCCTCGGCAATGCCTTTGATGGAGTGCAATTCCCCAATATCGTAAAGGCGAAGATAGTCGGCAAGTTCCGTATCTGATATTTTTGTATAGACCGCCAAGCTTATTCTCCGTTCACAAAAGCCATATCGGCCTTTGCCAATTTTACATCACGAATTTCACGAGGCAGCGGGAAATTTTCCGTTTCCTGAACGGTCTCAACCAGATCAAGTTTCATCGCGAACCGCTCGCGAAAGGATTCGATAATTTCGTTTACCAGAATTTCGGGGGCAGATGCACCAGCCGACAGGCCGATTATCTGTGCATCTTTCATCTCATCCCACGGAACTTCCGATAGGCCTTGAACCAACACCGCTCGCTTGGCACCGGCTTTGATTGCCACCTCGACCAAACGTTTTGAATTTGACGAATTGGGTGCACCGACAATAAGGAAATGATCCGCATTTTTTGCCGCCAGTTTCACAACTTCCTGCCGGTTGGTGGTGGCGTAACATATGGAATCGGAGATCGGTGCTTCAAGGGCTGGAAACCGCTTTTCAAGGCAGTTCAACACATCTGCCATATCATCCATCGAAAGGGTTGTCTGGGTGACGTAGCCAAGCTGACTGGGGTCACTTGGTTGAAGCGTCTCTGCATCTTCCATTGTATCGACCAGCGTCATCGTACCGGGGGGCATTTGGCCCATGGTGCCAATGACTTCCGGATGGCCCTTATGGCCCACCAGCAGCACATGACGGCCTTTACGCATATGGCGCAGGGCTTGTTTGTGCACTTTGGAAACCAACGGACAGGTTGCATCCAGATAGAACAGGTTTTTCGATTTTGCGTCTTCCGGCACGGATTTTGGAACGCCGTGGGCTGAAAAGATTACAGGCTGGCTTGTCGGTGGTATTTCATCGAGTTCCTTGACGAAAACGGCTCCGAGATTTTCAAGGCCCTCGACCACATAGCGATTGTGGACGATTTCGTGGCGAACATATACAGGTGCGCCATATTTCTTCAGCGCAACAATCACCATTTGAATGGCACGATCAACGCCCGCGCAAAAGCCACGCGGGCCACATAGGCGCAACGTTAAATCACTTTTGTTTTCAGCTGGTTTGCCAGTATCGCTCACGCGTTTTTCTCCAATGAAATCATATCGGGAATAAAGGGTGACTTGCACCAAGTGTCAAGCATCGCTGTCGATTTTGCTTTTTCTGTTGGACCACAGGAAAAAGCCAATTACCAGCACGAGGCCAAATGCCAGACCGTACCATGTGGCTGCATATTGAAGATGGTTGTTTGGGAATGATACCCTTGTGGTCCCGCCTCTCGGATAGCCACCGGGGATTTTGCCCTTACCCGCATCGATAAAGAACGGCGCGACTTTATCCGCATCCTGCCCCATTTTTACGGCCATGGCGGGGAGATCTTTCCAAAAGAAAATATTCGCCGCGATATCGTTTTCGGGCATGAAGGAATTTGGTTTTTCAGAAGGCGGGGTGCGGGCAAGGCCGGTGATGGACTGGATGCCAGATACCTGCCCTTTGGCGCGCGCTGCAGGCTCGCGGAATTGGTCTGGCACAAAGCCACGATTAACCAGCACTACCAAACCGTTTTCGGTGGTTAGCGGTGTAAAAACATTCCAGCCGACCACGCCATTATTGGTATTATAATAATAGGCCTCATTGGTATGATCGAATATGCCGGAAACCATCACTTGGCGATAATCAACATCCTCGCCGTTTTGCTGGATGGTCTGCATATCGCTAATAGAAACCGGGGATGCCGCCATGCGCTGATCAATTTGCGCGACCAGCCCCTCTTTCCACTCGAGCCTTTGCATCTGCCAATTGCCTAGAAAGCAAAGGGCAATGAATGCTCCAATGGCCAAGATGGCCATGATCCATTTGGCTAAACTGTTTTTTGCAACGCTACTTTTAGGTTTGTTCATATTCTACGTTTCGTCGTTCTCGTCAGACAATGTGCCCTGTCTTGCATCGGTATTAAATTGCAGGCCGATCATAAAGCCTTTGCTGATGCGCAAGGTCCATAGGCACGAGATAACAATGACGGGGCCCCAGATAATCACATGCACCCATATAGGCGGGTGGAACATATTATCGAATGCCAAGGCTAACCCCAAAAGGACAAAGCCCATGATCATGATGACAAACACCGCTGGTCCATCGCCAGAATCGATAAAGGAATAATCAAGTTTGCAGCTCATGCACCCTTTTGCGGGTGTTAGAACGCCGGCAAATAAACGGCCCTGTCCGCATCTGGGGCAGATGCCTTTTAGCCCGACTGAAACGGGGGATACCGGTGGATAGAGTGCCTTATCGCGGGAACTGGCCATAATAAATCCTGAAGCAGGTTCATGAACTCAAAAGAAAAGGCGGCCGATATGATCAGCCGCCTTCGAAAATTTAAATCTCGTTGACGACTAAACGTGCGCCAATGTTGCTCCCCATGAAGCCCAAATGTAGATGGAGAAGAACAAGAACAACCAGACCACATCCACAAAGTGCCAATACCATGCGGCAGCTTCAAAGCCGAAATGCTTCTCTGGTTTGAAATGACCGGCCATTGCACGGAACAAGCAAACCAGCAGGAAGATCGTTCCAACCAATACGTGGAAACCGTGGAAGCCGGTCGCCATGAAGAAGGTCGCACCATAAATGGAGTCTTTAAAATCGAACGGTGCATGAGCGTATTCATAGGCCTGAACGCCGGAGAATATGATGCCGAGCAATACTGTGATAAACAACATGCCTTTCAGCATGCCACGCTCATTGTGGATCAGTGCGTGGTGCGCCCAAGTGACTGTGGTTCCTGAAAGCAACAAGATAACAGTGTTGAACAATGGCAAGTGCATGGGATCAAGCACGGCGATACCTGCGGGTGGCCATTGACCACCGGTGTATTCAACCCTTGAATATTGAGCGACTTCATTGGCAAAAAGGCTTGCATCAAAGAAGGCCCAGAACCAAGCTACGAAGAACATAACCTCCGAGGCAATGAACAAGATCATGCCATAGCGCAGATGCATCTGAACCACTGGTGTATGATTGCCAGCATGGCTTTCCTTGATGGTATCACTCCACCAGGCAAACATGGTGTAAAGCACGAGGGCAACACCAATATAAAATAGCCAAGGATTTGCCAGATCATAACCGGCAAACATGAAGACATCTTCGTTGAGATAACGCATGCCCGCAATGGCACCAATCGCCATTGTGAAGCCACCGATGCCACCAATCAGCGGCCAGGGACTTGGGTCCACAATGTGATAGTCGTGATCGACGTTATGACCATCTGACATGATATTTCTCCTGTATTATCTTTTTGTGGTTCCAATGTTATTTGGAACCGCGGTTTTGATTATAATTTATTATCCGTACCGTCAGCAATCTGGTTAACGCTAGACACTTGTTCAGGCGCTTCAGATTGTGTTGGAAAGAAAGTGTATGAAAGTGTGATTGATTCAATCGATTTCAAAATTTCTTCTTGATCGAGATCGGGATCAATGAAGAACACCACCGGCATATCCAGTTTGCCGTGCGGTTCAATTTTTGTATCGGTGAAGCAAAAGCATTCGATCTTGTTGAAATAGGCACCAAGTGCCTGAGGCGTCACATTAAAGGTCGCTGTACCTGTGAGTGTTTGATCCGACAGGTTTTCGGCCATGTAGGAAATCTTTTTCAACTCGCCCAGTTTAACTGTAACCCGGCGCTGAACCGGCTTGAAACGCCAGTTCAAGCCTGAAGTCATGTTGGCGTCAAAAATCACCGTGATCTCGCGGTCGAGAATTTTGATGCCATCGATATTTTCGGCACGTTGGGTGGTGCCGCCAAAACCGGTGACCTGACAAAAAATCTTATAAAGAGGCACAGCAGCATAGGCCATTCCGCCCATGCCGAAAACCAGCCCAAGACAAATGGCACCGACGCGCAAATTCTTTGCGTTGCCTTTGTCCTTAGATGTCTGCTGGTTTGCCAAATTCTGTTCCAAGTTACATTGCCCGCTCAAGAATGGCAGGGCCAAATTTTACAACAGTCGCGCCGTAGAAAAGGACAACCAATCCACCGAGCACTAATCCAATCGCAATATTGCGTGCGCGTTGGGATTTTTTCTGAGCATCGGTCAGGACAATGCCTTCTTCGTGCATAATTTCGTTTTTCATTTTTTCATCACTCATTACGCCATTACCCTTGCAATGATTGCCTCAACCAAAAGGGCTGAGAACACTAGGAAAAGGTATAGAATTGAAAAGCCGAACAGCCTTTTTGCCGGAGCATTTGTTTCGCTGTCAGATGGCATCATCCAGACATCGTAGGAATATTTGATGAAGACCGCGCCGAGCAATGCCGAAACAACGCCGTAGCCTGTGCTGGCAAAGCCAATTGCCCACGGCATTACGCCAGCGGCTGCGGTGAGAAATGCGTAGCCAAATATCTGATTTTGGGTGGAACGTTCGCCTTTGACATTTGGCATCATCGGGATGCCTGCTGCGCCATAATCGCTTTTTTTGAACAGCGCAAGCGCCCAAAAATGCGGCGGGGTCCACAAAAAGATNATGGCGAAAAGCGCGAAGCTCTCCATCGAAGCATTGCCTGTGACTGCTGCCCAACCGATCATNGGAGGAAAGGCACCTGCAGCACCACCAATAACGATGTTCTGCGGTGTCGCACGCTTTAGCCACATNGTGTAAAAAACAGCGTAGTAAAAAATGGTGAANGCCAAAAACGAGGCAGAGAACCAGTTTACCAAAATGCCCATCACCAATACTGACATGAATGAAAGGGTAAGACCGAAGCCAAGCGCTTCATTTTTTGTGATGCGTCCAGACGGAATAGGCCGGTTGGCCGTGCGCTTCATGATCTTATCAATATCGGCCTCATACCACATGTTAAGAGCGCCGGACGCGCCGGCTCCAACGGTGATGCAAAGAATCGCGATAAAGCCAATGAATGGATTGATGTCGCCGGGGGCAATAACCAAACCAACCAATGCGGTGAAAACAACCAGGGACATTACCCGCGGTTTCAGCAAGGCAAAATAATCCGCTGGCGTTGCATTTGAAATGCGAACACCTTGGTCTGCTAAAACTTCATTTTCCAGCGTGGCCATTACGATAATGCCTGTCTAAACAATTACTCTGATTTTCGAACTTTAAAATGAAACGCCGGAAGTTCCGGCGTTTCATTGATCTTGTGATTTTAACTTACTTGATCCGTGGCAAGGTTTCCCACTGGTGATGTGGCGGAGGAGAGGTCAATTGCCACTCCAGCGTATTTGCACCTTCACCCCAAGGATTGTTGCCAGCAGCACGTTTGCCGATGAATGCTTCAATCATGCAGACCAAGAAGATTATGACACCGAAGGCTGAAATATATGAGCCCCATGAAGAGACTGCGTTCCAGCCCGCAAAGGCGTCTGGGTAATCAACATAACGGCGAGGCATCCCAGCAAGACCGAGGAAATGCTGCGGGAAGAACAACAGGTTCACGCCGATGAAGGTGACCCAGAAGTGAGACTTGGCAAGGAATGAATTATACATATAGCCAGTCATTTTCGGGAACCAGTAATACCAGCCTGCAAAAATCGCAAACACAGCACCAAGAGACAGCACGTAATGGAAATGCGCTACCACATAATATGTGTCGTGGAATGCGCGATCAAGACCGGCATTGGCCAGCTGCACGCCTGTCACACCGCCTACGGTGAACAGGAAGATGAAGCCGATTGCCCAAAGCATAGGAGTGCGGAAGGTAATTGAACCGCCCCACATAGTGGCGATCCAAGAGAAGATTTTAACACCCGTTGGAACCGCAATCACCATGGTGGCGAATACGAAATAACGTTGAGTATCAAGAGACAGGCCGACCGTATACATGTGGTGCGCCCAAACGATGAAGCCAACTGCGCCAATCGCGATCATCGCCAATGCCATGCCCATATAACCAAAGATAGGTTTGCGTGAGAATGTGGAGATGATGTGGCTGACAATACCAAAGCCTGGCAAGATCAGAATGTACACTTCAGGGTGACCAAAGAACCAGAACAGATGCTGGAACAGGATCGGATCACCGCCACCGGCAGGATCAAAGAAAGCCGTGTCGAAGTTACGATCTGTCAGCAACATGGTGATACCACCGGCAAGCACTGGCAAAGACAGTACCAGCAGGAATGCTGTAACCAGAATAGACCAAGCAAATAGCGGCATTTTGAACATTGTCATGCCCGGAGCACGCATGTTGAAAATCGTTGTAATGAAGTTGATCGCGCCAAGAATGGACGACGCACCAGCGAGATGGAGTGCCAGAATTGCAAAATCCATAGCAGGCCCCGGCTGACCGGAGGTAGAAAGAGGCGGATAAATCGTCCAACCGCCGCCAACGCCGTTTGCACCGGCAGGGCCTTCTACAAACATAGAAAGAATAAGCAGCAGCAAAGCAGGCGGCAGAAGCCAGAATGAAACATTGTTCATACGGGGGAAAGCCATATCCGGCGCACCGATCATGATCGGTACGAACCAGTTGGCAAAGCCACCAATCAGGGCAGGCATTACCATGAAGAAGATCATGATCAGACCATGCGCTGTAACGAACACGTTGAACGTATGAGGATTAGTAAAAAACTGCATCCCCGGCTCATGCAATTCCATACGCATCATGACGGACAATGCGCCGCCAACGATGCCTGAAATGATCGCAAATATCAGGTAGAGGGTACCGATATCCTTATGGTTGGTTGAAAGAAACCAACGTGTGAAAAAAGATGTTTTGTGTTCTCCACCATATGCAGCACTTGCCATGATAGTATTCTCCTTAAAACTTCCTCGCCTGAACTTACTTAGTTCCGGCAACTTTAACTGGTTTGTCGCTTGCAATGGATGCCATCAACGCTTCGTTGGCAGCTTCAACATCGTCAACGGCGGCTAATTTCCATGCGTCGAATTTTTCGCGGGAAACAACCCTGATCGCAACTGGCATGAACGCATGATCCTTGCCACAAAGCTCAGAACACTGGCCGTAGAACAGACCTTCGCGGTTCGCTTTGAACCATGTTTCGTTCATGCGGCCCGGAACGGCATCAATTTTGATACCAAAGGATGGCATGGCAAATGCGTGAATAACATCGGCTGCCGTAACCAAAACACGAACCATTTCGTTCACAGGTACGACGATTTCATTATCCACAGCCAGCAGCCGTGGGTAAATGGCCTTATCAGTCTTGCCAATTTCAGCGCGATCTTCTTCCTGCAACATCACTGTGTCAAAGGAAATTTCGCTGCCGTCCATATATTCAAAGCCCCAATACCATTGATACCCGGTAGCCTTGATGGTCATTGCAGGCTCTTCCTGCGGTGCCAATTGGCGATTAAGCAAATCAAAGGACGGGAAAGCAATCATCACCAAAACGATGATTGGACCGATGGTCCAGGCCGCTTCAATGGTCGAATTGTGACTTGTTTTTGAAGGAGTAGGATTATTCTTGCGGCTGAACCGCACCATTACGTAAGCTAATAGAAGCGTCACAAAAATGGTAATAGGCGTGATGAAATAGAACGTATAGGCATCAAACCAGCTGATGCGCTCCATCATGTCACTTGCGGCTGCCTGATGCCACATCTGCCATGGCACTGGCTGATCTGCCAATGCAGACACACTTAGCGCCATCCACGCCAATACAAATGAAAAACCTGCCGTGATAACTTTCATCACGTTTTCTCCTGTCAATGTCGACCGGAACATAAAGCCCAGCCGTCAATCAATTCCAATAAAACTCTAACTTTGAAAATCCGCAACTTTGCTTGACCAAAGTCAAGAATTCCAATTCCCGCATGTAAGACCACAAAGACGTGACAATCGCAACGTGCAAGGGCGCCACAATTGTGCGGCATTTTTACACCAAACGTTATTAAGTGCCAATGATAGTGCGTGCAAATATCGTCTGCGACCAAAGAATCAACAATATTTGTGGTATTTGCTACATCTACGCCATAGAAGTTGCATGGATTTATATGATGCTGTCATAAAGCATCATGCATCTAGAGATCAATGATTCGGAAATTTAAATGATACGAACCAGTTTCACTCCCAGATTTGTTCACCGTTTTATCCTTTCGGCGCTTTTCACCCTATGTGCTGTAACGGGCTTTTCTTACGCTGAACATGCTAATGCTCAAGGTGCGGTGAAATCGAACCACGGCGCATGGGCAATGGTTTGTGATACGCCACCAGGTGCTATTTCTGAACAATGCGCGCTGATGCAAAATGTTGTGGCGGAAGACCGTAGTGAAGTTGGGCTTTCAGTGGTTGTGCTGCGTACTGCAGACGGCAAGGCCGAAATCATGCGCGTTTTGGCGCCTCTTGGCGTATTGCTGCCCAACGGGCTGGGCCTGAATGTGGACGGCAAAGATATCGGGCGTGCTTATTTTGTGCGCTGTTTTCAAGACGGTTGTTATGCGGAAGTTATTCTAAAGGGTGCTTTGCTGGAAACGCTAAAAACCGGCAAGAGCGCCACTTTCATCGTGTTCCAGACTCCGGAAGAAGGCATCGGCATCCCGGTTGATCTGAATGGCTTCACCGAAGGCTACAACCAAATCCCTTAAGCGTAAGGCACAAAAATACATGGACTCTCTTCTTGATAAATTTGATGTGGACAAAGCCCGCGTCGAAAGCATTGTATCTGACACTCTAGGCAATTGCGAAGATGGGGAACTCTATCTGGAATACAGCCAGAGCGAATCATTGATGTTTGATAATGGCCGGTTGAAATCGGGCACATTCAATACAGATCAGGGATTTGGCCTTCGGGCCGTGGTTGGAGAAACCGCCGCTTTTGCCCATTCNGGNGATCTATCGGAAGCAGGTNTGAAACGGGCNGCCGATGCNGTGAGTGCTGTTCAGCGCGGCTATGGCGGCTCTTATGCTGCNGCTCCTAAAGGTACNAACCGGTCGCTTTATTCTGATGAAAACCCGATTGGTTCTCCAAGCTTTGAAGATAAAGTAAAATTCCTTGAAGCAATTGACGCATATGCTCGCGCTAAAGACCCCAAGGTTCGTCAGGTCACAGCCTCCATATCGGGAAGCTGGCAGNTGGTAGAAATCTTGCGTGCGGACGGNCATCTGGTTCGTGATGTGCGCCCTCTGGTGCGGGTGAATGTGAGCGTGGTGGTTGGCGAAGGTGATCGTCAGGAAACCGGTTCTTACGGTGAAGGTGGTCGTCGCGGTTTTGGTGAATTCATGGCGGAAGATCGCTGGCAATTTGCAGTCGACGANGCNCTTCGNCAGGCATTGGTCAATCTGGGTGCAAAACCTGCGCCCGCTGGNACCTTTGACGNNGTNATGGGCCCAGGCTGGCCCGGCGTCATGTTNCATGAAGCGGTTGGTCACGGACTTGAAGGCGATTTCAATCGCAAGAAAACCTCCGCATTCGCCGGACTAATGGGCGAACAGGTTGCAGCCAAGGGCGTCACCATTGTGGATGATGGCACCATTGATGAGCGACGCGGNTCNCTCAGNGTCGATGATGAAGGCACGCCAACAGAAAACACCGTTNTGATTGAAGACGGCATTNTNGTNGGCTACATGCAGGATCGNCANAACGCNCGNTTGATGGGCATGAANCCNACNGGNAATGGCNGGCGCGAATCCTACGCCTGTATGCCAATGCCGCGCATGACCAATACCTACATGCATTCCGGCGAGCATGATCCGCAGGAAATTATGGAATCGGTGAAGAATGGCATTTATGCCGTTTCCTTTGGCGGCGGACAGGTCGATATCACCTCCGGCAAATTCGTTTTCAACTGCACCGAAGCTTATGAAATCAAAGATGGTAAAGTCGGTCAGGCTATCCGGGGTGCAAACCTCATCGGTAATGGTCCCGAAGCCATGAAGCGCATCACCATGATCGGCAATGACATGGNACTCGACAANGGCATNGGCATGTGNGGNAAATCAGGCCAGAGCGTGCCGGTAGGTGTTGGGCAACCAACCATTCGNATGAATGAAATGACAATTGGCGGCACNGGGGTATAACCTCTGCTGCCANCTCGCGCTAATAGNTTAGTTTTGGAAACCAGTCCGTGCCACGCCCTTCAGGGGTGAGATCGAAGACGTTCCANAATGGCCAAATCTGATCCACATGGCGCGGATGGCTCGGGCGATCGACATAAAGCAGTTCCGNGCCCCAAAAATGATGGATGCCNTCATCACNCTTCACAAANATATTNGCAGCTGGGATTTGGTTGCCATTGGCCCCTACCGCAAAATAATCGTCATTATAGCTGTTACCAAATGANGAGAGCAATTTTACNCCGGACCAGTTCCGAGANTTTNCCAAAGCATCAAACTGGTNGATCGGTGCCTTGGCNATGGCTGCGAAATTTAAGCGATCTTGCAGATGCTGTGAAATACCACTGAGACCGTCAATGATGGATGTGCAGGAGGTGCACACGTTTTCTGCGTCCGGCGCCAACATGAAGCTGTACAAAAAGAGCGTGTCTTTTCCCGGCGCAAAGAGTTCCGACAAATGAACCGGTGCCACCTGCCCAGCGCTAATGAGCGTTTCGAAGGCATAATCCTCTGGAATGAGGCCGCCTTCTGGTAATGCGCCACGCATTTTTGCGACTTCCTGAACTTTGGCGTCCAGTTCAAGTTCCGCTTTCAACAATTCATTGCGCGCTGCGCGATAGCCAGCAGTTTCACCGGGATAGGTTTTGTCATGCAAAATATCGGTCATAATCGCTCCTAAATTGAGTTTAGAATTATTATTTAACTTATTTGTTAAATAAAGGAAAGCGATTTATGTGGCTAAGCTTGAAACCAGATTATGGATAAAGCCTTGCAATGCTCCAGTCATCACTCAACGTTCTGCGGTCGAATTTTTGTCTGTCATGCAGGCGGAATTTTCCGTCNTTCCAGAATTCAATCGACAAGGGTTTGAGGCGGAANCCTGACCANTATTTNGGCCTTGGAATTTCACCAACNCCNAATTTNGCNGCAAAAATGGCCACTTCTTTTTCCAAGGCGAAGCGGCTTTCCAATTCGCGTGATTGTTTGGAGGCCCATGCACCGATGCGCGAGCCACGGGCTCTGGACTGGAAATAGTCTTCAGCCTCTTCATCGGACACAATCTCGATCTCTCCCCTGAACCGCACGCATTTGCGCAGGGATTTCCAATGGAAACTGGCGGCGGCCTTGGGATTGGCAAGCAATTCTTTGCCTTTTTCACTCTCAAAATTGGTGAAAAATACAATACCACGCTCATCCCAGCGACGCATCAACACCATGCGCGCATTAGGCATTCCATCCTCATCGACCGTGGCAAGTGTCATGGCTGTCGGGTCATTGGGTTCCGATTTTTCCGCTAATTCCAGCCACTGGGAGAACAAACCAAACGGGTTTTCTTGCGCATTTTCTTGATTTCGGTCACCTTTTCTTAACCCTGATGATTGATCATTCATTTACACTTGTCCCCTTTGTTTATTGTTGGACTTACCCATGCACGCAGCCACCAGCACACATATCATTTTGTCATCTGTACAACAGAAAAACCAGAGCTTCTATATTAGAGCGGCACGCTTGCTCTTCCAAATGGCTTGTCTTGGAATTCTGGCGCTTGGCATGTCCGCTTGTACACTCAGCAAGAGCGTCGAGACAAGCAAACTGCCGAGTGAACTTGTGACAGGGGCAATTTCAGATGTGGCGAAGGTCGAAGGGGTTGATAAGACCGATACGGAAATCATTAAAACGGCCGTTGTTCAAAATGATGACATTCAAGATTCATCCAGTGCGCTGGCTTGGCAAAACCCGAATACAGGCAATAGTGGAACAATTATTGCCATTGAAAATTTTATTGGGCCTCAAGGCAATCAGTGCAAAAAATTCCAGACAACGGTAGATTCCTTCATGGGTATTTCGGTCTATGATGGCGAAACCTGCGAAATGAAAAATGGTTTTTGGATTCTTTCGCAATTTTTCAAGAAAAAACTCTGATCGTTTTTAAACCATAAATCGTCAATTTATGCGTTTTAGTGGACATTTNGCACAAAAATTACCATATCCATGTAAATAGAACTTGCTTCGGACGTAAAATCCGATGTGAGAACGTTGTTACTTGGGGTAAAACTATGCGTGATCCATATACGGTTTTGGGTGTTTCAAAAGGTGCTAGCGCAAGCGATGTCAAAAGCGCCTTTCGTACTCTTGCGAAAAAATTTCATCCAGATACCAATAAAGAAAATCCAAAAGCGCANCANAANTTTACCGAGGCCAATCAGGCNTATGAAATTCTTGGCGACAAGAAAAAACGNGCACAATTCGACCGTGGCGAGATTGATGGTGATGGCAAAGAACGTTTCTCGGGCCTTGGTCAGGGAAATGGATTTGGCGGTTTCAATCAACGCGCGCAAGGAAGACCTGCAGGGCGAACAGGTGGTTTTGGTCAGAACGTGCATGGTGCGGAAGANATTCTCAGCGAACTATTCGGTTCTGCCTTTGGTGGAAGCAGGCAAAATGCAGGCCCTCCTCCAGGGTTTGGCAGCCAACGACAACAGCAAAGATCAAATGTTGATCTCGATATCAAATTGAAAACACGTGTGAACGTGGAAAGTTTGGCGCGNGGCNAAGCGTCGGTGAAATTGCCCGATGGCAAGCAGATTTCCGTTTCAATCCCGCCAGAATCTGAAAACGGCCAGACCATTCGCCTTAAAGGACANGGAAATAAGCATCCGGGGATGCANCCCGGNGATGCTCTGATTACCCTNATCTTTGTTTCTGACCCGAATTTCACGGTTCACGGCGCAGATTTGCACTTTCAACTGCCNTTGCCGTTGAAAACTGCCGTTATGGGTGGCAAGGAGCCAGTATTAACCGTTGATGGCAAANTGTCATTGACCATTCCCGCNGGCACCAATTCGGGAAAGGTTTTTCGCCTGAAAGGTAAAGGCCTGCCCAAAAAAGGTGGCGGCAGCGGAGACTTGCTGGTGGAAACGATTATTCAATTACCCGAAGATGAAATAGAAGATCTCAAAGCGCTTTACGGCGATACTGTTAAATAACGTGTTGTTATCGTATTAATACTATCGTCGACATTTGCCAGTATTGCTTGCGGGGCGGTGGCGGCTGTGCGATACCCACACCAATCAGTGGCCAGTCATGGTCTTAATATAATTGCCAAAACCCTTTATGGAGGTTGATATGGCTACGACCAATGGACTAATGGCTGGCAAGCGTGGGCTTGTGATGGGTGTTGCCAATAAACGCTCGATTGCTTGGGGCATCGCTAAATCATGTTCTGATGCCGGTGCGGATNTAATCCTGACTTATCAGGGCGACGCATTCAAAAAACGGGTTGAGCCGTTGGCTAAAGAATTGGGCGCGCAANTTGGCGGCCATGTGGATGTAACCGACCCCGACACCATCGACACATTGTTTGACAATATCGAAAAAGAGCACGGCAAGATCGATTTTCTGGTGCATGCGATTGCGTTTTCCGACAAGGATGAACTGACCGGGCGCTACGTCGATACCAGCGCCGAAAACTTTCGCAAAACCATGGATATCTCGGTATATTCCTTTACGTCAATCATCCAGCGCGCTGAAAAGCTGATGCAGCATGGTGGTTCGATCCTGACGCTGACCTATTATGGTGCAGAAAAAGTTATGCCGCATTATAACGTTATGGGCGTTGCGAAAGCTGCNCTTGAAGCGTCGGTNAAATATCTTGCGGTTGATCTGGGTAGCAAACAAATTCGCGTTAATGCNCTTTCCGCCGGACCGATCAAGACATTGGCCGCATCAGGCATTGGCGATTTCCGCTATATCCTGAAATGGAACGANTATAATTCACCGCTAAAACGCACAGTGACCATCGANGAAGTNGGCGATTCAGCGCTTTANCTTNTGTCNGACCTTTCAAGAGGGGTTACNGGCGAGGTGCATCANGTGGATTCNGGCTATCATACNGTTGGTATGAAGGCTGTGGATGCGCCCGATATTTCGGTGATCAAAGACTAGCGNNCAANATGNCAAATCCTCGCATTTATTATCTCCGGCATGGGCAAACGGACTGGAATGCGGAACTTCGCTTTCAGGGACGTCANGATATTCCGCTTAATGCCAAAGGTCAGGCACAGGCAGACCGCAATGGCGAGAAATTGTTAGAGATTTTGCCTGCTGACCACTCGCTGCCTTTTATTTCCAGCCCGNTGAANCGTACTCGCGAAACCATGCAGCGGGTTTTGGTAAAACTTGGCCGNGANGGTGNGAACGTTCAGATCGATGATCGTTTGATTGAAGCCACTTACGGCGATTGGGAGGGCAAGACCCTGCCGCAAGTTAAGTTGGAATTTCCAGAACTGCATCGNCGNCGTAAAGAAATNNGNTGGCAGTTCTGCCCNCCCAATGGCGAAAGCTGCGCCATGATGCTNGATCGTATCTCAGAGTGGTATGAAAGCCTTGANGGAGANGCNGTGGTGGTTGCNCACGGTGTGGTGGGTCGTGTGCTGCGCTTTCATCTGTTGGGGTTGGGAGAACAAGANGCNGGCGGTTTCATCTTTCCGCAGGATAAGGTTNGCGTTATCCAAAAGGGTAGCGAAGAATTCGTCTGATATCTCTTTTAGGGTGAAGATTAATTGACCAAACCGGATTTCCAACTTACAAATCCAGCCAACTAATTTATTCAGGATTTTCCATGTCGTTCAATACATTTGGCCATATGTTTCGTGTTAGCACTTGGGGCGAAAGCCACGGGCCTGCANTGGGCTGTATCGTAGANGGNTGCCCTCCGGGNCTGGAAATCACGCTGGCTGAAATTCAAACGTTTATGGATAAACGCAGGCCGGGCCAATCGCGNTTNACCACCCAGCGGCAAGAAGCCGATATCGTNGAAATNCTNTCCGGTGTNTTNCCCCATGAAGATAAAGACGATGTGTTGATTACCACCGGCACGCCGATATCGATGTTGATTAAAAATACNGATCAGCGCTCGAAAGATTATTCCGANATNAAAGACCGCTATCGNCCNGGCCATGCTGATTTCACCTATGACGCAAAATATGGCATTCGCGATTATCGCGGCGGCGGACGATCCTCTGCCCGCGAGACTGCGGCGCGTGTAGCTGCCGGTGCGCTTGCCCGCAAGGTTATTCCGGATGTCACCATTCGCGGTGCTCTGGTGCAGGTTGGCAATAAGAAAGTTGATCGCAGCCGGTG
>JAESSK010000034.1 GCA_016764155.1 Rhizobiaceae bacterium | reverse complement strand
GCGATATTGCCGTTATTGTACGCTCGCCAAGGCTCCTGACCTCCGAAGGTCTTGAGGATTTGCGCTCCCTGCAGCTGGATTTGACGATCAGCGATGGGGTGGAAAATATCATCACTCTGTTTTCAATTCCCAAGCCTGATCTGGAAACAGGGGAATTAACGCCGTTTTTTCCGGATGAATTAGGGGATGATGAAGCAGCCAAGAAGCTGATTGCAAAACTGCTGAAAGAGCAACCGCAAGCCGCAAGTCTGATATCGGCAGATGATAATGCAGCTCTTTTATATGTCACCCTCAATGTGGGGATACATGAAGGCGACCAGAAAAACCTGAACAAGGTTTTCAGGGATTTTGAAAAAGAGGCATTGGAAGCTGCGCCTGACGATTTTGAAATCCATTTTTCCGGGCTCACTCCCATAGGTCTAACGATCATTCAGGCTTTGATTGAGGATCAGGTGAAACTTTCACTGATCGGATTATTGCTTGGGGCAGGGATTGCTTTTGCAGTTTTTCGTAGCGTTCTTGCTTCGTTTATCTGTGCGGTTGCACCTGCGCTTACGGTCATATGGACGTTGGGATTGTTTGCCATTGCCGGGGTGCCGATTAATTATCTGACGACCGTTTTACCGACGCTTGCCCTTATATTGGCCTATGCGGATAGCATCGTGCTTTATTATCGCTGGCATAAAAGCAATGCGGATAGCCCCGGCGCTGACAAGGAAGTTATGCTCGCCAATCTTAAAGAAGCCGTGGTGAAAGTGGGACCGGCTTCGTCGCTGACATCCATCACAACGGCATTGGCGTTCTTATCGTTTTCCTATGCCTCGAGTGAGGCACTGACTGAGTTTGCTTATCTTGGTGTTGGTGCGGTGATGGTGGCATTCTTCGGGGTGATCATTGGATTACCGCTGGCCGGTTACTGGTTGGTTAAATTTGGCATGATGAAAGCCAATAAGGCAAAGGTTCCNGCTTTTGAAANATTGGGGCGTTGGGCNTTAGGTATTGCTGCTGCAAGGCCNGTTTTTGTNTCACTTTCTGCCATTGGACTGGTTGTTGTTTTGGCCTTTGTTCATCTGGCNATACGGCCGGAATACCGGGTAACGGACTATCTNCCGGAAGCCTCAGCCACNTATAAGGCGGAGAAATTGGCTAACGATTCATTTGGTGGGCGTTCGCTGATTTTTGTTTCNATTCCTGTTGCAAANGANCAAAANCTATCGGCAAAGGAAAATATTGATCGGCTGATCGCNGTGGANGATGCACTGGCNGAACAGTTTGACAGNCGCAGTATTACGTCGCTCAGTTTGTTGTGGCGCAATTTTAAGACTGATGAGGCGCGNGAGANGATCGCAGAGTCTATCNGGGAGGCGTCAATCAATAGTCGCCTTGGTTTNCTTTCNAAAGACAGTTCTCACATGNTGATTTCCCTGCGAATTCCTTCTGATCAGTCGATTACCGTGACGCTTGAACAATTGGACCAAATTGAAAAAATTACCGCAAAGTTTGAGTTTAGCGACCAAACCACAATCAGCGGATTCCCTGTTTTGATGGCTAAGGAATTTACGACCCTGATTGAACAGCTGCGCACCAGTCTATTGATCGCAATTGCCCTTGGAATTCTGGTGGTAGGAATTGCGACCCGTTCGCCNTTGATGATGATTGCAGCGCTGACGCCAAATTTATTNCCNATNTTNGGGGTCGAACTGATTTTGTATCTGCGTGGCGGCATGATCAACATGTCGGAGGTCATTGCTTTGACTGTGGCATTCGGGATTGCCATNGATAACGCNGTGCATGTGATCAATGTTTATGAAGGTGAAAAACANGCCCACACGAGNGTGCTTGAAGCGGTCAGAAAATCGATATTGGACGTCGGCCCGGCACTNGCNTCGAGTACGCTAATTATTTGCGTATCCTGTTTGGTGACGTTTTCTAGTGCTTTACCGGTGGTGCCAGTGTTGGGGCAACTTATCATCGCGACATTATTTATTGCATTNTTTGCAAATCTAGTCATTCTGCCAGCCAATATTTTGACACTATCTCGGATTATCAGGCGGCGATAACGAAATTTGGAATTGAATATGAATTACNTTTCGAACGTGCTGTTGAAAGCNGTGTTTTTATGCGNTTTGTTTTCATCGGCAGTTTTTGNAACNAANACTCCAGTACACGCTGCGGATGCAGCTTCCTTCCTTAAAGGGTTGGATGGATCNTTCCGTGGCAGAGGCAAAGCCACTTATGCCAAAGGCAAAAANTGGGTGAATGTTTCTTGTCAAATNGCCAANAAACTTTCCTCTGATGGCAANAAACTGAANATTNCCGGTGTGTGTGCNACNACCCAGGGCAAAGCCAAGGTNAAGGGGCATTTGCATCTATCNGGNTCGAAATTTACAGGAACATTCTTTTCCCCCAGCGTTACTNTGAAACTGACCAAATCTTTTGGGATGGTTAAAGGCAATGCNCTTACGATGACGTCATACTTTACGGATAGNAGAGACGAGTCNCTGACACGGGTCAGGCAGGTGGTAAAAAGGACTGCGAAGGGGTTTAATTCCTATATCTCAACCTATGATTACGCCTCAAAGAAATANGTGCAGTCCGGTTTAATTAAATTCAAGAAAAAGAAATAGTCCGGGGAGCGGTTGTGGTGAATTTTATTGACCCTGATAAAGAGCGTTTTGGTTTGTTTAAGGATTTGCCGCGCGAAGGCAAAATCCACATGCTCAATTTGGTGAAATTCAACGATATGGCTGAT
Source organism: Rhizobiaceae bacterium (assembly GCA_016764155.1). Taxonomy (GTDB): domain Bacteria; phylum Pseudomonadota; class Alphaproteobacteria; order Rhizobiales; family Rhizobiaceae. The sequence continues at coordinate 4,716 of JAESSK010000034.1, read as the reverse complement.
TATGACGATGGCATATTGGTCACGGGGGCAGAGGCTTATTCAGCTTACGGGCGCGAAAGCGGGCCGATATTTCGTAAATTTGGCGGCAAAATAATCTGGTCTGGAAAGCCTCAGTTGATGCTGATTGGACCGGAAGACGAAAGCTGGGATAGTTGCTTCATNGCTGAATATCCCAATGCCGAGGCGTTTATCTCAATGATCAGAGATCCTGATTATCAAAAAGCGGTGCGCCATCGTCAGGCGGCGGTTAAAACCTCGAGGCTCATTCGTGTGGANCCTTCCGATAGCAATGGCGATTTCGGCTAGAGNACTTCCAGCCAATCNTTCATAGGCAGTCTCTTGGTGCGCAATTTGCTTGTGGGATGGGTTTCATCGCGAATGCCGATNGCCATGCCGCAAAACAGCATCCANTCATCGGGCGTGGCACAAAAATCCGCTACNGTTTTTGGATACATCGCCCAACATTCCTGCGCGCANGTGTCGATGCCTTNTTCCTGAAAAAGCAACATAANTGATTGCAGNAACATGCCNANATCAGACCATTGNGGCGGCCCCATGATGCGGTCGGTAAATAGGAATAGCCCGGCGGGGGCGTCAAAAAACTGGTAATTATTGGCAAACCATTCTAGGCGTTTCGGTTTTTCTTCACGTGAAATTCCCAACAAGCCATACATCTCTTCACCAACCTCGAAACGCGATGTGCGATAGGGTTCTTTGAGTTTTGGCGGGTAGACTGAATATTCAGGGATATCGCCATCAGGATGGGGTGTTCCTGATAACCTTTCTTTCATCAGGGCGCGGAATTCTTCCATCTTTTCACCGTGCAAAACTTTGACGCGCCATGGTTGTAGATTGCCGCCAGAAGGTGCCCGGGCTGCTTTTTCCAATACTTCTAGAATAACATCCAGATCAATTTTCTGATCCGTATAGGCGCGTACTGAAATGCGTTTTGCTACAGCTGTTGAAACGTCCATGTTTTATAAATTCCCACAATATTTGTTCAGTTACACTATGCATCAATTTTTAAATTGTCAGTGGTACAGGCCATGAAAAGATGTTCAAAGCCACGAATCCGTTTGATTTTTGTCCCTATATGGATGCTTAACTGGTTTAGGAATTTGATTTCAATTCCTATATTTCAATTTTTCCGAGGAATTTAATGACTGGCATTGTTGTTCTGTGTTTTGCCTATGTGTTGAGCCAGCTATATCGATCCTTTATGGCAGTGCTTGCGCCGATCCTAACTGGCGAACTGGGCATGGACACCTCCCAACTCTCCATGGCCTCGGGCGCGTGGTTTGTCACATTCGCAGTGGCGCAATTTCCGGTCGGTTATCTTCTTGATACCATCGGGCCAAGGCGCACAGCTGGATATATGTTCACCTTTTTTGGTGGGGTTGGGTCTATTTTATTTGCAATGGCGTCTGGCCCATTGATGGTCATCGTTGCGATGGGCCTGATTGGCATCGGTTGTGCTCCGGTGTTGATGGCGTCATTTTATATCTTTGCCAGAACATTTTCTGTCACCAAGTTTGCTACCTATGGCGCTGTATTTATCGGGATTGGAACTTTTGGCAATATTTTTGGCTCCGAACCGTTGGCCGCGGCGGCAACCGCTTATGGATGGAGGACGGTCATGTTCTACATCGCTGCGGCTACCATCATAAGTGGCGTTACAGCTTTAATCGTGACCAAAGACCCTGAACAAATTGAAGTTTCTCAAACTGGTGAAACCGGTTCTGTCAGTTTCTTTGCTGTGATGAAACTCCGGAGTTTGTGGACCATTTTCCCACTCAGCATGTTTGGCTATTCGGTGGCTGCCGGTATTCGTGGACTATGGGCAGGGCCTTATCTTGAAGATGTGTACCATCTGGATGTGCTCGAAATTGGCCGGGTGACGCTTTATATGGCGATTGCGCAATCCATCGGTGTTTTCATGTATGGGCCGATGGATAGAATATTCAACACNCGTAAATGGGTAATCATTTTCGGTAACATTATNCCNATNGGNGTTTGTTTATACCTTGCTTTCAATGTGCCTGGAACGGTGATGGCGATCAGCATGGCATTTGTGGCAATTGGCATGTTTGGTGCGACCTATCCGGTGCAAATCGCGCACGGAAAATCATTCGTACCNGCCCATNTNATGGGNCGGGGCGTTACNTTTTTAAACTTCTGTTCCATNGGCGGGGTAGGGTTGATGCAATTGGTGACNGGNTTGGTGGTTGATGGNTCAACTGTTCNAGGCGATCCGGCTGCNGCCTATCATTCGCTGTTTNTGACCTATGCAATCACNCTGGGGGNTGCTGTCATTNTTTTGATGTTTTCTCAAGACAGCAANCCGGCTGACGAACAACCCTAGCGGATTGTTTCTAACCACTCGATGANCCGGTCGCCAACCAGTTTTGTCATGGTCGGGTTCATAATATCGCCTGTGATGACGTGATTGCTGGCAGCCTCCGGCGTTTCCACGATCATCACTTCAGCTGAACCACCCCAGTTTTTGACCACATCATCGGTCATGGCCGGTTGGACAGTTTGGTCATCTTTTGAATAGATGAATAGAGCAGGCAGGGTGATTTTTGATTTATCGATTGCTTCAACCTGACGAAGCAGGGCGGCCATTGAAAACACAGCTTTTGTCGGATAAGTCGTGGTCCACCACTTTCCATGTTGTTCATTTTGGGGTTCATTGGATCGTTCCTCGCCGAACACCAATGGCAGCAGAGTTGATCCCCATGGCATATTCATCATGTCATTGCTTGCGCCTTTCACGGCGAAGTTTGGAGCGAGCAATACCAATCCTGCAACGTTCTTCATCAATTGCGGAAATTTTGTACCAAGAACTGCCAGGGTGCCGCCGGTGGAGGTGGTGAGGAAAATGATCTTCTCGCCGAGCTGCTCGCCGACGGCAATGGCTTCCGCCAAATCATTGACCCAATCGTTCATTGTAGCCTCACCCAGTCCGGGGCCACCAACGCCATGGCCGGTGAGACGGGAGAAATAGAGATTTGCACCCAACGCTTTGGCAATATTATCAGGTACGGGGCGCACTTCCATTCTGGTGGCGGAAAAACCGTGCAGATAGATCAACGCCAGAGGCGTCTTTGCTTTCGTAGCTGGATTGGCCCAGATGATTTCTTTTTCTGCACCGGGGGTTAAATTTGCGATCTTCTTTTCGTTGGTTGCCAAATAGGCATCCAAATTATCAGTTAGCGCATCTGCGCTAAAATGGATTGTTTCATCTATAGCCGGGCGAGGGCCGATGAGAAAAATGGCTGTAGCCAAGAGAATGAAAGCAAATATGTAGGTGGCAATTTTTTTCATTGGGGTGTCCCATAATTGAATTTCGACGATCTTAGGATTTTTGCAGCATTGCCACATCGATATTAGGCTTCACCACAACTGTGCGCATGGCAAAGCTTGATTGTATTCGTACAACTCCAGGCATAGTGGATAACCAGTTTTTGTGGATGTCTTCAAATTCAATCATATCACGGGCATTGACCCGAACCAGATAGTCAAATTCACCCGACATCATAAAACAGGCTACCACATGGGGGCATTTTTGCACTTCCGCCTCGAAATCCGCCAAATGCGTCTCTGATTGTCCACTTAGGGTGATGTGAATGATGGCATTTACGGTCTGGCCCAAAACTTTATTAGAAATAACCGCCTGATAGCCTTCGATGGCACCTGATTTTTCCAGTTGGTCCAACCGTCTGGAACAGGCTGATGGTGACAGTCCAACCCGTTCAGAAAGCTCAATATTTGAGATTCTTGCATCAACCTGCAACTCCTTCAAAATGGAGATATCAATTGCATCTAATTTCATTTTTGCAACATTCCTTTAATATTAGCGTCCGCATTGCAATTATTCACCAAAACGCTTTGATTGCAATCCCCAAAACGCAAGGACATTTTGCATGAATTAAGGCATAATTATTGCAAATGATAATCCCAGTTTTTGGAGATGCAAAATGCATATCGGCGTTCCAACAGAAATAAAAGACAGTGAATTCCGCGTCGGCGTAACACCGGGTTCAGCCCGTGAATATGTCGCTCACGGCCATGATGTATTTGTACAATCTGGTGCAGGTGCAGGCATTGGTGCCAGTGACGATGTTTATTCAGCGGTTGGCGCAAAGATTATCGACACTGCAGAAGAAGTGTTTGCGCGTGCGGATATGATCGTGAAGGTCAAGGAACCTCAAAAGCAAGAATGGGTGATGTTGCGCGAAGACCAAATCTTGTACACCTATCTTCATCTGGCACCGGATGCTGCCCAGACCAAGGGCCTGCTTGAATCTGGCTGTACGGCAATCGCTTATGAAACTGTAACTGACAGTCATGGTGGCCTGCCATTGTTGGCACCGATGAGTGAAGTTGCCGGACGTCTTTCGATTCAGGCAGCCGCTACTGCGCTACAAAAACCAAATGGTGGACGCGGTATCCTTCTTGGTGGTGTCCCAGGTGTAAAGCCTGCCCATGTCACTGTAATTGGCGGCGGTGTTGTTGGTACTCATGCAGCAAAAATGGCCGTTGGCCTTGGTGCAGATGTCACTGTGCTTGATCGCTCGCTGCCGCGTTTGCGCGAATTGGATGATATTTTCGGCGGTCGTATCAAAACCCGCTATTCTACCGTTGAAGCGCTGGAAGAAGAGTGCTTTGCGGCTGATGCCGTTATTGGTGCCGTGCTTATTCCAGGTGCTGCTG
>JAESSK010000033.1 GCA_016764155.1 Rhizobiaceae bacterium | reverse complement strand
TAACATTGTTTCCGCAGCCTTTGCACGAATGATAATCTCATCCATTGTGAAATGCTCAAACACATCAAACGCGACAATAATATCAAANCNTTCNTNNTNCTNGGAAGCNANATTCTCNAAATCTGCNNTTAANAANTCCACACCGGNTCGTTTGGCTTCCGCATGTGATCTGTCGCTAATTTCGGTGCCTTTAATACTGGCTCCTGCGTCTTTTGCCCAAGCCAAAAAGCTTCCAGACCCAAACCCAATTTCCAAAATGTCCTTACCTTCAAGCTCAATACCNCGCATCTCACCCGTATAATATTCGCTCTCGTCCTTTGAGTAAGTAAAATAATCATCCCAGCCCTTCCAGTCTTCATAACTGGAATAATGTCTTTGCGCATTAAGGTCTGAAGAAGTTTCTTGCCGTTTGCTTTTCGTCATAAAATTTGAACTCTGCTTCTCGCAATTAGAACGAATCGTGGGCCAGATCGAATTCTGTTTCCCAAATCTTCGAATCCAATTTCCATATTATCGCGCATCATGCAACGTGGACCGGCAATTATTGAGGAATATCTGTTGATTTCGTTGAAAAATATATTTTCAGATCATCCGATATAGGCCCTGAGCCCTTAGTTTGCCCCAATGACCGATGGNCGCAAAAATTCACAAGTTAATTGAGCCTCGCACAAGGAACCGATGATTGACTGAAGGTTAATGAATTAAATTTTTTATTTTCAGGCGTTAGTTTTAAAAATGATTGTGCAATATTTATCCTCGGCAAAGTCTTCATCTGACAACACAGATGACACTCGACAATTCTGCTTCGTGTTAAACAACAATAAGTTGAATCAGACATGATTGACTTACATAGCCACATATTACCGGGGATAGATGACGGCTCAACCAGTATCGAAATGTCAATTAAGATGGCAAGGATTGCCACAGCCGATGGCATCAGAATAATTGCCTGTACGCCCCATGTCAGACCCCCGACCTATAACAATTGCTCGTTGGGAATCACCAAGGCATTACATTCCTTGCAACACATCCTCGACAGAGAGGAAATTGATCTAAAGTTAGTGTTGGGTGGAGATATCCACATAAATCGTGATATTATTGAAAAGCTTGATAATAAAACCATTCCAAGCCTGAATGGCAGTCGGTATTTTTTGTTTGAACCTCCTCACAATGTAATGCCGCCACATCTGGTTCGATTCTGTCGTAAAGTACTGACAGCAGGTTATATCCCTGTTTTAACCCATCCCGAGCGTCTGAGCTGGATTGATAATCATTACGACATCATAACCAAGCTCGATGAAATCGGTGTGGCAATCCAAATTACCGCTGGAGCGATTACCGGTGATTTTGGCAGAACGGCAAGATATTGGTCTGAGCGCCTCCTGGCGGAAAACCGTACCGATATCATTGCCAGCGATGCCCACGATACCACTCACAGAATTCCAGTTTTATCAAAAGCACGCGACTTTATTGCCGATTTTTGCGACGAGGAAACGGCTATACGCCTCACATCAGGGAACCCTCGGCGGATTTTGGAGAACCGACTTTTGTTGAGAGTGAAAGGTAATATTCCCTCAAAAACCATACAAAAAGTTGGCTTCAAAAAAATTCTAGACCGATTTAGTGTTTGGCATTAATTGTGATAGTAATGAGGGTACATAAGATTCGGTATTAGTCATGCTTCGGTGGAGCTTGATGAATAAAGTCTAAGATAGGCGATGATATGTGGACACTGTGCAGAGTGTTCAAACGGGGTAAGGGTGGCAGTTTTGGTTAAAAAAGCATTCGTTTTTGATTGCTTGCCTATTCGTAGAGTTTTTGTTGCAATTTCAGTTGTTGCGGCATTCGTAACGCTTTCTGGTTGTGCTAGTTCTCGCGATGATATGGTAACCGGCTCAGTCGGAAACGAAGTCAGTCACGCAGCTGCCTACGCGGGAGAATTGCGCGTTGTGTCCTATCTGCCGCCGCCGAAGAGTTCGGGCGGTTTCAGTGGGCAGCGCATATCCCCAAATGATATTTTAGAAATCGATGTATTTAAGGTCGACGAATTGGATAGAACCATTCGGGTCGAGCCATCGGGCAATGTTTCTATGCCGCTAATTGGTACTGTTCGGGCCGCCGGACTTAGTGTCATTGAATTTGAAAGAAGCCTCGAAAGAAAATATAGCGCGAAATACCTTCAAGGTGCTGAGATTACGGTGTTCATGAAAGAATCGTTTGGTTTGAGGCTCACAATGGACGGTGAATTTAGGAAGCCAGGCATATATCCAGGGACCAGCCAGACAACTTTGATGCAGGCAGTTGCGCAAGCCGGCGGATTAACGTCGCTGGCTGATGAGCAGAAGCTTTACGTTTTTCGGCAATATTCCAATGGTAAGCGAGTGGCCAATTACTCGATATCAGCGATTAGGAATGGTCAGAAAGCGGATCCAAAATTATACGGTGGTGACATCATTGTCGCGTTTGCGTCAAAATCAAAAATTGCAACACAAAACCTACGTCAAGCACTTGGCATTGCTTCGTCGGCGGTGCGAGTGGCGGTGCCGCTCTAAAATCAACACCTACCGTTAGGTAGTTAAGGATAATCGATAGATGTTACGAGATCAGCCACCTGTGCCAGTCGGATTTTCTAGACAGCAATCTGTCACAGAAATGCAAAATAGTGGGTACAATCAANCTCCTTCAACGGATCAATGGAATGAAAATTTCAATGATGACGGTTCTTTTGATCCATTAAAATTGCTGTGGCTTGCTGTCCATTACCGTTGGTTGATTGTTGCTTGTATTCTTGTTGGGCTGGCATGTGGACTGTTTTTCACATGGCAACAAACGCCTCTTTTCCGNGCNACCAATAAAATTGAAATTTCCAATNCAGGTTCGAAAATNATTCAGGATCTGGAAGTTGTTACATCACAAAACAATTCCAGAACGTTTGAGACAGCAAGGCAGAAGTTCCTTTCCTACGACCTTGCAAAGCGCATAGTTTTTACACTCAACCTTTCTGAAGACGAAAAGTTCCTGGCACCAGTTGCGAGTTTCTCCTTACGTAATTTGTTCGATCGCGTGATTGGCAGTGATACCAGTCAAGCCTTTGTCGCTCTCTCCCCTGAGCANCGNCAAGAATCNGCCATTAACACCGTAAATGAAAACCTNTCAGCCACCATTATTCGCAANACCAGNATTATCGCTGTGACCTATGTGCANCCTGATCCNAAATACGCAGCGTTAATNGCAAATCAGGCNGCCAAGAGCTTTATTGATCAAGGCGTAGANACCCGAAGCAAAANTTCAGACCTNACCCGCCANTTNATCGAAGAGCAGGTNGTTGAAACNAAAAAGAANCTGGAACTGTCAGAAAAAGAACTCGTTNCCTNTGCAAGANAAGCNGGNCTGACNCTTGATGGNTCCAATGTNTCNTTNATCTCNGCAAATATCGTNGAAGTTAACAGATCTCTCGGGAAAATCTATNAGTGAACGCCTNTTGGTTGAGCGCTACGTATCACAGCTAAANTCCAATGGNCCAGCGTCACTGCCGCAAGTTTTTGAAAGCNGAGCNATACAGCAAACAAAGAACANGATTGCGCAGTTAAAAGCGACTTATCAGGAAAAACGAGCCACGCTNAANCCTGAATATCANGAAATGCGCAGCTTGCAGGCACAAATTGATTCTCTATCTGCCGATCTGGATTCAGCAATCNCCGGAATTGGTAGATCCGTTGAGATCCAGTACGAGCAGNTATTNGCAAAGGAAAAAGCCCTGCGAATGGAGCTCGTCAAATTAGAGGATCAGCANTCCGGTTTTCAGGAAAAGAATGTCAATTACACCATTTTGAAACGTGANGTCGCTTCCAATCGTTCACAATATGAGACGCTCATTGGAAAACTCAANGAGATTGGNGTNGGCTCTGATCTGAAAACCACTACGGCCCGTATTGTNGACGAAGCGCTGCGACCATTATCTCCTTATACNCCTCGCCTCGGTATCAATCTCGGCGCAGCACTGGCGCTCTTTAGTGGCCTTGCAGTGATCATCATTTACGGCTTCGAATTGATGAACAACACATTCGCAATTCCTGATCAGATTGAAGATGAACTTGGTCTTCCGGTTTTGGGTATGATTCCACGTGTCAAAAACAGCGACATGGCAGCACAATTGCTCGATGCGAAGTCTCCAATATCCGAAGCCTATCGAACGCTTCGAACCTCGATACAATTTACCGGTGCCGAAGCAAGCATGAAGTCNCTTCTTGTCACCAGTTCAGAACAAGGTGAAGGCAAATCCACAACCGTCCAGAAGCTCGCAGAGGGCTTTGCTGATTTGGGCAAAAGTGTTCTGGTGATAGATGCGGACTTAAGAAAACCGAGAATGCACACAATCTATAAGACAAGCCCGAAAATCGGATTGAGCAATCTGTTATCGAATGTCGTGCAGAACGGAAATTTNGCTTCGATTTTCCAAAAAACATCTCATCCAAATATNACATTCCTGTCGGCNGGNACNATTCCACCCAANCCTGCCAATTTGCTTGCNTCCGAAGAAATGGGGNTGACGCTTCATTTGTGCACAAAAAAATACGACATGGTCATTATCGATTCTCCGCCAATTATGGGGCTTGCTGATGCGCCAATCCTGAGCCGTCAGGTTGATGCTGTGTTGCTTGTGGTTTCATCCNAGCAGGTAGCGAGAAAATCAGCCAAACATGCTGTCAAACGACTTAAATCAATTGGCGCCCACATCGTTGGGGCCACATTGAATAAGTTCTCAATCGATAAAATCGACTATAATTACGCCTATAGATATATGAGCTACAACTATTATAGCTACGAAAANGAAATGGGCATGCTTGAGAATGGCACTGCTAAGCNATCCCTGAACGACCCTGCCGCAATATCAAATATCTGGGGATTATTTTCCCGCCGCACTGGCCAAAGTTAAAACTAGGCACAGAGGCGATCAGGCTTGATGTCCATTGATCAGATGGATCATTTTGTTGTGCGTTAATGCCTTATAATCCAACGCACTAAAGGAATTGGGTGGGCATGGTACCTCTTCGCTCTCATCCTTCTTCGCACCTCTGATGATTTAAACCGCCGTTTCATTCCTACTTTTAGCGGCTGCATAAGCATACAGCGGATTATGCATGTCGGTTATCATGGTCGTCACCAGCTTAAAAACCAGACCAATTCAGCTTGGTATTAAGNTNCGATAATTAATTAANAAACATCTCNCCGACGTTAACTAAATATAAAGGTATTTGACACTTTCCGCAGATATTTGCTATTTATTAAGCATACACTTTGGATTTTCAGGGGTGCTTGCCGTGAGAAAATATACGCTTTTATTAGCCAGCTTCGCGATGTTCAGTTTTGTAAATACTGTGACTGCGACGGACTATGAGCCGGATAAAAACATTCGACAATAGCGGATACNGCTATGATGACCTTGGNTATCTTGGCGAGACAAGCACCTGCGCGTTCCAGTTTACGTCTTATGATGGCGATCTTAATTGCATAAGCGGCGAGCCTAGCGGNTGGAATNGNCCAAAATCTGATTACTGGCATTCTGAAAATAGCTTTGAGGTAATCGCTTCAAGCTGATTCTTCTTTTCGAAGNNNCANGANNNGANTTCATAGAACAATANCGAACNCTACCGAACGCCCGGCTCTGCCTGAGAGCTTGTTCCACGCCAATTCCCTAACGCTCACNCNCAACNCACNCCTCTAAAGAGGNAATGGCATATGTGGGNTGCTCAATCGCTTNGTGAANNCCNAAAATNGCTNGGTNATNTACATTCGGATTTTNATTTTCTTGCCCTTTTTTGTAAGAACAATTGCCATAAAATAGCTAAAAACAATACCGACTGCCATCGTGCGTAANGGNTAGTCGAGAGTNCTATGCAGGATGATNGTGAGAACAGCAAANATACACCCTTGAGTGAACAANGANCGATCAAAGCTGCGCAATATCATTATCAGCATTGCGACCGATAAAATTAACCCCGGTAGGCCCGTTTCAAGCAATAATTCCAGAATATCGTTATGCGCGTGGTGGGTATATTTCAGACCAATCTGCTCGGTTAATTCGTAAAGGGGGTATGTGGTCTCAAAACTTCCCAATCCTGAACCAAGCATCCAGTGATCTTCTATCGCCCTCCAGGTGTTTTGCGCCATCAACCAGCGCTCCTCCTGAAAATAGATGTCAAAACCATCAATTTTCCAACCCAAAACGAATAGAACAGGCAAGATAACTACCAACCAGATTATCTTTTTGCCGATTATCCGATGGCCGATTTTGAACCAGAACACACTGAATATCGCAGTGAGAGTTGCCATAAACATGCCGGCTCTCGAACCAACGGCGTAGAGAACGATTATCAACACCAGTAATAGCGGATAGCAGAAATAGCCCCTATTGGTTTCACCAAGGAACCTGGCCGCTACCAAAGGAATAATTGCCACCAGCAATGCAGATAAATGGTTCTCGTTTTGAAAGATGCCAACGCTGATCACATAAGATAAAACATCATTTGTCCCGAACCTGTTCGGGTATGAGAGCTGCATCAAAACAATAATGATGTTAATGGTGACGCCTAGAAAAACAAACCCCAGCAGGCGCGTCTGGCTCTCAGGCTTAAGCTGCATGACATGGAGACCAAACCCAAGCAGCAGCAGGAAAAACAGGCCGCTTTCCAAGCTCTTTCCCGGAACAGGTGAAAACAGCTGCAATTGATCCACAGAAATGATGTTCAGGCTTGGCCAGCTATCCACATCTATCGGCATGAATTGAAATCCGACCACAACAACCGAGCATAACGTGAAAAAACGAACGAACGGCGTTACCTGCCGAGAAAACAAGCCGCCAAATCCGACAAAAATTGCAGGAATCAGGGCAATTTTAATCAGGTGATCGGTCAGCAAAAATTGGGTGACCCCGCCGCCGATAATAAGCGCCAGCAAAATCACGCTTCCAAGGTAATAAAAGCCAAGCCTGTCCCTCATTATATTATTCGGTCCTCGTATTCTGACGTTCGATCGAGACCTCGAACAACCTCAACATGCCACCAAATCGATTTTTCCAGCTCAAGGCTAAAAATTCTGTTCCCAGCCACAGGCGCTGAATTTCACAATCATTATCCGGGATTTCAAATCTAATTTTTTGTTGTGTCGTTTTTTCAATCGTAGCCGGTAAAGCCAACTCAGCCATTGGTTTTGCCCCCCTTCCACAACCAATGAACAAACGTATCGGTTTTGGTGCACGCAATTCCCTGGTCATATATTTACTTGAGAGTTGATATGTCCCCGGTGATAATTTGATATTCTGCCAAATTGAACCAATCTCAACCGGGCTATTCTGAAATTTGATATCCAGCGCACCTTTTCCGGTCCCTGGAATTTTGACTATTCGAGCAACAAGACCTTGTTGCGGCTCAATCGTCCAATCAAAAAAACTATTTGAAGGCTGCAAATTAAATTTCGAATTGAACACATATCCCAATTCCGCTTTTTGATTTTCATCCAACAACGCAACAAATTGAGAATATGCTTGGTTTGAATTTTTCAAAAGCAGCCAGGAATTCACCAACCGATTTACCAGAGGTTGCGTGTTCTCAGACTTTTGCGCAATCCATTCTGCAACCAGCGCCTGAGCATGTTTGATGTTTTCCGGCTTTTCCTTCAGACCTGAAAATATACTCGCCATCAAGCGATTTTTCCCGTCCCGGCTTTTATCAAACAATCGAGCGGTCTTTCGCAGGGCTTGGTTGTCGGATAAAATATACGGCCAATAACTGTTCAACAATGGCCATAAATCATCCGGCCACCTTCGATATATAATATCTGCCAGATCAACAGCTTCCAAACGACGCTGATTCTTGATGAGATATTCAAACCGGTTGAGCAAGGCGTAGCCCTCGGTAGGCAATAATTTTAGCGCATGCTCAAACAGCATTTGCGCTTTGTCATTTTTACCTTGCCGCTCAGATACAACACCGAGCATGGAAAAAATTCTGGCATCACCACGCGATAGGTACACACCCTTCTTCGCCAATTGCTCGGCNCGCGATAAATTGCCCGTCCCCGCCGCCTCAAGCTCGTTTGTAATGACCTGAATGAGCGCATCATTGTTGAACGGGTTCAGCCTCATCGCCAAATCAGGATATTTGTGTTCCGCGATATTGCTAATCATGCTCAACACAACAGCTGCAAAAATAAGCAGAGACAATGAAAGCAGAAAATGTCGCCTCAAACCAATCACGGCCTATTCCTCGGTTAACGGGTAAAAGTTATAAAACCTAAGCCGCTCATTTCTGGATGAGACACGCGCTTAAATCGAAAGACAGCGCCTAAGTACCTGCTCTTGCAAGGACGGTGACAATGGTTTTCACAACAAGAGTTCCCTCTTGGACGAACCCCGCCTTGCTGATGTAATGATGGTCAGCATCCACTTTTTTGCGCGTCGCCTCAGTGCCTTCAACATANCCCAGATCAACCTGAGCCAGGCCACTAATCCCNGGACGCACAATATGGCGCTCCCTGTAACCTGGAACGTTCTTCATATAATCGATGGCGTGAGAATAATAATCAGGCCTTGGGCCAATCAAACTCATCTCGCCGAAAACCACATTCAATATTTGCGGCAGCTCGTCCAAACGGCTCCTCCGCAAAAATTTACCAAGGGTCGTAATGCGCTGAACTTCAACAGGATCATTTGGCCCCCGTTCGATCGAATCAATCGCCCGCATTGAACGGAATTTAATAGCATAAAACGGACGACATTCTCGGCCCATGCGTTTCTGAATGAACAACAATCTGCCAGGATTAAGGAATGGATTAAAGATCAATAGGCCCAATACAGACAGACCCAAAAGAGGTAACAAAACAAAACTTCCAGCAATGTCGAACAAACGTTTGGCAATCCAGAAAATACGATTGCTACCTAAAAAAACTCCAGAAATACCATCCTGACTTGACTGCTGATTCTCAATCTCGCTGAACGATTGCGCGAACCTTTCACCAAATGACAAATATTCACCAAGCGTAATATGGCCTTGCAACACATTAAAAAGCAAAGGGAACTGGGCAAGTCTCAAGCGTTGCAATGCTTTTCCAACATGGGTTGGAACTCTACTATTGCTGATCAGAGCGGTGCATCGAAAATTGAACGCTTCAAACTTACGGCCCCGCGGCGACAAACACTCAACACCGCTGACCGCAACCCCAGAGGATTCCAGCCTTATCATAACGCAGATCAAAAGGAGCAAAGGAGACAACAAGAAAATAGCGACGCCTGCACCAATCGCATTAATTACCCGATTGGACAAAAATTCGTTCATTCCAACTGTTTTGGCATTTGTAACAGGCCCAATAGCAACGACATTTTCAGCACCGAAGCCATTGCGAAAGTCCCCTTGCGAAGGGACGTGTTTAACCCGGTCAACCAAATCCATGTGCCGGGAGGAAACACCTATCACCGATACCATGCAGATAAGCGCGAATACAACAATTACCATTACTGTCAAAGGTCACCCCCGGGTGCATTGAACACGTCTATTAAATCGTTATGACAAATCCTTTTTAAAGATTGNCAACCACAACGTGACTGTAGAAATGCCGCCTTGCGCGAAACTGGGGGAAGTTGATTTTAATCAANAAAATCACAATGAATATNTTCATTATCCTTATGTAATATTGAGATAATTCGGAATCACTGCCTGTANTAGTCCCCTATCAATGAAGCATAGGNTGCATTCAACCACGNNNCTGATTTGATGCGNGGCTGGAATGCCATAAGGTGTCGTTGAACCTTTGCAGGTTCAANCTAANTTTNACCAAATACCAAGGAANATAATCATGTCTGAAGACACCGCCCCTGCNGTTGATCTGAAAACGGCCGAAACNGAGGTTCAACTGCCACCAATTGGTTCGCGCGAGCATTATGATGTGTTGATGNANGTGATCNAGAACCGGGTTACGGTNCGCAAATTTGANCAAAATTTNGTGGTGCCTGATGAGCATTATGAGCTGATTCTTGACGCAGCCCGNCATGGCCCTTCCGGAGCGAANGCCCAGCCCTGGCAGTATATTGTGGTGCGCGAACAAGAAACCAAGGACAAAATCACCGAGTATTTCGTAGAAGAACANCGCTTTCGCGCCAAAGCAAAAATGAAGTTTCCAACCCCTGATTATCGCGGGTTGGCCACGGCCCCNGGATTTATCGTGGTATGCTCTGACATGCGCTGGGTGAAGGCGTTTCCCGTGCTTAAAGATGATGAGAGCGACCTCAATCGCATGTATAAGGAAAATGCCGAGCGTATTTTGTTGCAGTCGGTTGCCGCCTCCACCATGTCGGCACATCTGGCCGCGGCTGCCCTTGGTTATAATGTGTGGTGGGTAACTGCCATTGGACAGGAAAACGCGCAAAAGGCTCTAAAACCTCTTTTGGGAATTCCTGANGAAATATCCGTGCTCGATATCTTCCTGTTTGGTCCACCGGAGCAAAAACCCTATAAACGCTACCGCAAATCCCTATCCGATATCGTCAATTACGATAAGTTTGATCCTGCCCATTTCATNAGCGACGAAGAAATCGAGGATTGGATCAAAACACGCCGTCACAAGGTAATGTATAAGGATGCATCAAGGGTCGATTGAGCGTTCTTTTCGAGCGCATTGTCAGCCTTGAAGAAACAGTGCCTTGCAGAGAAGGTTCTTTCGTAACTCTTGAAAATCTGATAGTTACCTCAATAGTTTAATCAAAAAATTGGACGCAGATGATGACAAGACCTGTAGTTGGTGTGATTGGAAATGCTTATAGTGTTGAAAATCGTTTTATGACCCAACTCGTCGGCGAGGCTAATCTGCGGGCTGTGGTTGATGTGACCGGAGCCCTGCCATTGGTCTTTGCNGGTTCCCCCGAAATNACNGATATTGGCGCGCTTTTAGAGGTTGTTGACGGCATATTATTGACCGGCGCACGCGCCAATGTTCACCCGACCCGTTACGATACCGAGCCGAGTGCGGGATATGAACCCTATGATGAAAGCCGTGATGCNCTGGCGCTCAATCTGGTTGAAGCCTGNATCACCCAAGGGGTGCCTCTNTTTGGCATTTGCCGCGGTTTTCAGGAAATGAANGTGGCGCTGGGNGGCTCACTGCATCCAGAAATCCGCGATCTGCCGGGNCGCATGAACCACCGTATGCCACGACTGGAAAATGGCGAAATCCATCCNGACGCCGAAGTGGTTTTTGCAGACCGCCATGATGTCCGNCTTATGCCNGACGGAGAATTTGCACGCATNTTGGGCAGTGATCTGATTCGGGTAAATTCNCTGCATGGTCAAGGCATATTGGATGCTGGNGAGCGNGTTATCATNGAAGGTCTGGCNGAAGACGGNACCGCAGAAGCAATCAGCATTGCCGAAGCNACANCCTTTGCCCTTGGCGTCCAGTGGCACGCGGAATATGACCCACAAAGCAATCCCATAAACCGTGCATTATTTGAAGCCTTTGGAGACGCCTTGTCTCAACACAAACAAGCAGCTTAGGCCATCTCAAGCAGGTTGACCTCTACCTTCGAATACGTGACAAACATCAGCGGCCATTAGTTTGGCAAGGATTTTATGTGGGGAATTTTTCAGTGGACCAAACAACAACAACTTCGCACTCTGATAATCGCCTTTTGATCGTGCTTGGCGCTTGCCTCACACAGTTCACAACCATTGGGTTGTTATTTTCATACGGACTGTTCTTCAAAACTTTCGAAGCCGAATTTGGCTGGTCCCGTACCCTGCTTTCCAGCTGTACCTCGATTGCCTTCTTAGTGATGGGCATATTGGCAATTTACGGCGGAAGACTGGCTGATCGCTACGGGCCTCGCATTGTTCTAGGCGTAACCGGTGCCCTCGGCGGGATAGGATATGTGCTAATGGCACAAATTTCCGAGCCTTGGCATCTGGTTGCAATTTTTGGTCTGTTCATCGGGGTTGGCATGAGCAGCCACGATGTCGTCACCCTCTCCACCATCGCCAGATGGTTCGACAAACGGCGCGGCACCATGACCGGCATCGTGAAGGTTGGAACCGCNGCNGGNCAGTTTGCNGTACCGCTAATCGCNGCGTTTTTGATGATCCATTATGGCTGGCGAACAGCCCTNGTCATCATGGGCATTTCNGGCACAGTGATACTNTTATTTGCTGCAGCGTTGATAAAAAATCCNCCCGTNGCCAAATCCGCATCAAATGAAGCTGCAAATGCAAACGGCGGCGGCTTTAAAGAAGCGCGGCGCACCCGTGCTTTTTGGATGCTATGCGCCATCCAGTTTTTGTTCTTCCCAACGCTAACAACCATTCCCTTGCACATTGTTGTCCACGGCATGGATCTCGGCATGAGCGCCGTCATTGCAGCNACACTTCTATCAACCACCGCTGCGGCAAGCGTGATTGGNCGTGTATCCCTTGGTGTGGTCATTGATAAAATCGGCGGAAAAAACGCCTATATCATGTGCTTGATCCCGGTCATTGTCGCTCTTGTGTCCTTGATGTTCATCACCAACACCACTCTTTTATATGTGGTGGTCGCGGTTTACGGCGTTGGCCATGGCGGATTATTCACCGTTGTATCCCCCACCATCGCGGAGTATTTCGGTCTGAAAGCCCTTGGTGGATTATTTGGAATTGTCATCTTCTTTGGCACCATTGGCGGCGCNGTNGGACCAGTCTTTGCAGGCTACGTCTTTGATACAACCGGAAGTTATTTCATCGCGTTCGCAACGCTGACAGTATTGGCAACGCTCGCCCTTGTGACTGCCATAATGTTGCCAGCACCCAAAAGCACTGGCGGATAATCAGGTCCGCCAGCCGAGCAATCTACGCTCGATAGCACTGATGGCAGCGCTCACAAGAACGCCCATCACCGAGAGAATAACCACACCGGCAAACAACCTTTCGAGGTCATACAGCGAGCCTGCTTCCAGGATATAGGCGCCAATACCGTATTCCGCGCCCAACATCTCCGCTGCTACCAGCAAAATGATGGCAATCGCCATTGAAATGCGCAGACCCGACAAAATACCGGCCATTGCGCCGGGTAGTACAATCTTGCGAACAATCGACGTCCATGAAAGGCCAAAACTCTGGCCCATGCGGATGAGCGTGCGATCCACNTTATCCACAGCACCATAAGTCGCCACCACTGTCGGCGTGAAAGTGCCAAATGCGATCAANGCGTATTTNGANGCTTCATCGATCCCGAACCAGATAACAAACAACGGCAGAAGCGCNATCTTGGGAATAGGAAAAATNGCGGCNACCAAAGGCACCAGACCCGCACGAACGTAAGAAAACAACCCAATCATAACGCCAACCCAAATGCCAACGGTAATCCCAAGTGTTGCCCCCACCAGCAGGCGGGTAATGCTCGGCACCAGATGTTTCCATAGCAGGCCTGAAACATAAAGTTGGTGAAAGGTATCCANCACGTCGGATGGTTTCGGCATTGTCAGCGCGGAAATAAAGCCGGTTTGCGTACCAACTTCCGCCACAACGATGAGCACAATAAATACGATCAGNCCGACCCAACGGTGAGAGACCGGGGCAAACCCGCCTCCCCTGAATTCAACGGAACGGGGCTTGGGAGATTTATCAGACATGGATCAACTCCGAATCGGCAGCTCTNGCTTCTTCGCGCATCAGTTCCCATAGATGTTTTTGTTGTTTTTCCAGATCTACATCCGCATAGCGNCGCTCAGCCAATGGCTTATCTATTGTGACAATCTCCCTGATCTTTCCGGGNCGACGCGATAGCACCACAATCAAATGCCCAAGCCGAACGGCCTCNGCCAGATTATGGGTCACATAAACAGCNGTAAACGGCTGNCGCGACCATAGCGCCACNAGATCATCAATCAGCAATTCTCGGGTCTGGCTATCAAGCGCGGATAGCGGTTCATCCATTAACATCACTGCCGGGTTCACAGCCAAGGCCCGCGCAATCGCCACACGTTGTTTCATACCGCCGGAGAGTTGCCGGGGCAGCGCCTTGGCAAAATCTGTCAGTCTGGTGCGCTCCAGCACATCATCAATGATCGCCTGCGCCCGCGCGCCGCGTATTCCGTGATCTTCAAGCACCAACGANATATTGCCATGCACNGTGCGCCACGGCAGCANTGCAAAATCCTGAAACACNTAGGTCAGCGGNTTGAGGCAATTNTCAGGCGCCTCCCCAACTTGCAAAATTTCACCGGAAGTTGGCCGTTCCAGCCCGCCAATCAACCGCAAAAGCGTAGATTTACCGCACCCTGACGGGCCAACGATGCACACAATTTTGCCGGATGGAATATCCAGCGTCACATCCCGCAACACTTCGAGNTCNTTGTAGGAGTGATTTATACCGGAAAGTCGGATGTCCATTTAGAACCTTTCATGGTTCTTGAACNGGGGCGGATTACCGCCCCNGAATTNGTATAAGTATTGGCATTCTTATAATCAGATCGTTTTGACATAGCTGGCGTCAACCAGCGTGTCGAGCTTGATATCTTTACCAACGAGCCCCTCTGATTTAAACCAGTTCAACTGATCTTCAACCGAAGACATTTTGAGCGCCGCACCGGCATTCAAGCGCATGGAACCATTGATAATGGATTTCGCAGCCTTTTCACGAGGACGATCCGCATAGACATATTTGTGGATTAGATCGACCATCTCGTTCATGCCATCATCACCCAGAGTTTTATCAACCATCGCCGCATTATAATCATCGACACCTTTGGAGAAAGCACCGAGGAAATCCTGCGTCATGCCGCGCTCATCAGCAGCATTCTTGGCTGAGGTGAATACGGTGGTAACCTGATAATTCGGAAGATAATCCGAGATATTGCCAATGATATGCACCTTGCCGGAACCAGCCAAAGGTTTGGCGATGTGAGGAACGATTGACCACGCATCAATCTGGCCCGATTTCAGAGCACCAATGATCACACCCACTTTTTGCAACGGCTTAAAGGTAACGGAAGCGCCCTCTTTGGCCGCAACTTTTGACCCCATATAATGGAAAGATGAACCAGCGGTCGTCATACCGTAAGTTTTACCGTCAAGCGCTGCCGGTGATGTCAGGCCAGCTTTAAATGCCTTATCAGATGCCAGAATTTTCTGACCGTCAATGCCAGCTTCTTCTGAAAGCGCNCCGCCAATAACCTTGATGGCGCCCTTATCGGCAAGCGATACCAAACCACCGGAAACAGCAGTCACNGCATAATCGACGTCACCTGAGGCAATCGCCACGGCCATNGGTGTTGCGGCTTGGAAGAATTTNANTTCAACNTCCAGNCCGGCTTCTTTAAAATAGCCNCGCACAACNGCAATGAANGTTGCCGAATGGCTGGTAAAGCGCAANGCGCCAACCCGGATTTTCCGGCTCTGTGCCAANGCAGGCATTGAAAGNGTGGAAGCAGCAGCGGCCGCCCCCATCAGTGAAAGAGCCTTACGGCGATCGATAATAATCATAATATTCTCCCTAATTTTAGTTTTTATTGCTTCTTATTAGTGAAACGAAACTCAGGCCTCTCCCCGAATTTCAGCTTCAATTTCTTTTGTAAGCGTATCAAGCGCAGCGTCGTTATCGCGTGCAAGAACCGCTTCCACCAATTTTTCCTGTCGCTCGCTACGCTTATCAAAATCAAGTTTTCCCTCACGAAGAAGCGCCAGGCGATAACGCCTCGATTGATCAAAGAATTTTTGTTGAAGGCCAATCAGGCGCGGCGATCCGGATGCCTCGATCAATGATGCAAAAAAGGCACGACTGGCCTCGTCCCACTGCAACGCCGTCAAATCGTCGGGATTTTCACGGACATCCCGTTCCGATTTCCGGAGCGCATGGTGCGCCGCCATCACGCGGCCTTCCCAGTGAACATCGCCATGCTTGAGCGACCATTCCAGCCCGGTCCGTTCAATCTCGATACGCACCTGCATCACATCACGAAGATCGTCTTCCGTCGCAGATGTAACGCGAAACCCGCGTTGTGCCGTAGATTCAACCAGCCCCTCGGCACCCAGCATGCGCAAAGTTTCGCGCATGGAATGGTTGGAGCCGCCATAGCGCTGGCGCAATTCTTCAATTTTGAGCTTTTGATCAGGCCGCAGCGTACCAAACGAGATATCCCGGCGAAGCGCAGAGGCCAGCATTGCCACAACGGTTACATCATCTGATTTTGATTTAGAAAATAGCATTTAGTCGCCAATTATAAAAAACGTTGGATATTTTTTATTTTGTCGAACGAAATGAGTCAAGCGTGCCCGTAATGCAATTGCTTCACTGAAACAGTGTATACAATTGAGGCGGACCAAATCCATTTGAAGCGCATCAGATTTCACAGGTAAGCGAAGGCGGCAATGAGCCGCCCTGCACTATGCGCATGAGCAGAAAACAGACGGCTCTATAATACGGATACTATCGGAAGAGAGCTATTTCGAACTGGTCACTTCCACGACACCGTTATCCCCGTCGACCTTCACCCAGTCGCCAGTAGCGATAACTTTAAGCGGGTCCTGATCAAGCTCGGTCACCGTTGGCGTGCGCATAACCACGACGCCAAGTGCTGCCTTGGTGGTCATTTCAACGAATATCACCGCCTTAGGCGCACAGCCCGAAAGACGGGTCATATGAAATGCTGCAGACCAGCCCGACGAACCTTTGGCACCT
>JAESSK010000032.1 GCA_016764155.1 Rhizobiaceae bacterium | reverse complement strand
TGTAAAAATCGAAGAATATGTCAAAGAAGCTTTGCCATTTATGTTGGCCATTTTGGGCTTAGTGGCAGTGCCTTGGAAAAATCGAAAAGCCGCTGCTGATCCTCACCACGGCCAATGCCTTAATCCAGCGAAATGTAACCGCCGAGCAAATGGTTGATCAGGTCATGCATTTTGCTCCGGGCAATCGCGTCAATATGGATACGCTGGTCGATTGGCTTTCAGGCAATGGTTTTGAACGCACACCGGCTGTGCGCGACCGCGGCGAATTTGCAGTACGCGGCGGCATTGTTGATTTCTTTGCGCCGGGTAGTGAAGGGCCCGTACGGCTTGATTTCTTTGGTGATACGCTGGAATCCATTCGAGGTTTTGATGCAGCAAGCCAGCGTACCATCAGCCAGCTTAAACATCTAACCCTCGCTCCCATGAGTGAGATCATGTTTGGCGAAGATGAAATCCGCCGCTTCCGTACCAATTATCTTTCGAAGTTCGGTGCTGCCAATCGCGATGATGCGCTTTATGTGGCGATCAGCGAGGGCAGACGCTTTGCCGGGATGGAACACTGGCTGCCGCTATTTTACGAAAAACTCGATAGCCTGTTCGACTATTTTAAAGATTGCCACATGATTATCGGCCATAATGTGATGGAAGCCGTGCATGAGCGTCTTGATCAGATCAATGACCACTATGATGCGCGCTTACAATCCATTGATGGCAAGATAGATGGCGGCACACCCTATAAGCCGATTGAGCCAAGCAGCCTTTATCTCGATGAAGACCAAATCAAACAAGAGCTGGACGATAAGCTCGCGACCATCCTTTCGCCGTTTGAAACCATCGAAACCAGCCAGACAAGAGTAATCTCGCTGGAAGGAAAACAGTCGCGAAACTTCGCGGCGGAACGTTCCTCCGGTGCCAATGTGTTTGAGGCAGTAACTGCATTTGCAGCCGAAGAACGCAGCCTCGGTAAAAAAATTCTGATTGCCTGCTGGAGTACCGGTTCTAGCGAGAGATTGTCCAATGTTCTTGCCGAGCACGGCATGGGTAATATCGAGAAGATCGAAAATTTTGGTGGATTTGATGGCCTCGGCAAAGGTAGAACTGCCATCGGTATTCTGCCCCTTGAACATGGCTTTTCCACCGCCGAACTGAGCGTCATCGCCGAACAGGATATTCTCGGTGACCGTCTGGTACGTCGATCAAAACGCAAAAAGGGCAGCGATGTAATCTCCGAGGCGGCAAGCCTAGGTGAAGGCGATATCGTCGTCCATGTGGATCACGGCATTGCCCGTTTCATCGGATTGAAAACGATTACCGCGGCAGGCGCACCGCACGATTGTCTGGAACTTCACTATCTGGGTGATGATAAACTCTTCCTGCCGGTAGAAAATATAGAGCTGCTTTCGCGTTTCGGTAATGCTGACAGCGAAGTACAGCTCGACCGTCTCGGTGGGGCAGCATGGCAAGCTCGCAAAGCCAAGCTGAAGAAGAACATCCTTGAGATGGCCGGTCAGCTGATCAAGATTGCCGCCGAACGAGCGTTACAAACCGCCGAACGATTCGTGGCAACAGAAGGCGTCTACGATGAATTCGTCACCCGGTTNCCATATGACGAAACAGAAGATCAACAAAATGCCATCGACGACGTGCTCGGCGATCTGGCTGCTGGCAGGCCCATGGACCGTCTGGTTTGTGGCGATGTNGGCTTTGGTAAAACCGAAGTAGCCCTTCGCGCAGCCTTCGTTGCCGCTATGGCNGGACGACAAGTGGCCATTGTGGTGCCCACAACNTTGCTTGCCCGCCAGCATTATAAAACATTCTCNGAACGNNTGCGTGGTTTGCCNNTNAANATTGCNCANGCNTCNCGTTTGGTCGGATCCANGGAACTGGCNGCCGCAAAGGCAGGGGTGGAAGATGGCACNGTTGATGTGGTTGTTGGAACCCACGCGCTGCTTAGCAACTCNATCAAGTTCAAACGNCTNGGCCTNTTGGTNATCGACGAAGAACAACGTTTCGGNGTGAAGCACAAAGAGCGGCTNAAAGAGNTNCGNTCNGATGTGCATGTGCTGACGCTNTCNGCAACGCCAATTCCTCGGACATTGCAACTNGCNCTNACCGGNGTGCGNGAACTCTCGCTAATCACCACGGCGCCCGTTGACCGCATGGCGGTACGAACCTTTATCTCNCCATTCGATAGTTTGGTGGTGCGNGANGCATTGCTTAGGGAACGCCACAGGGGNGGCCAGAGTTTCTACGTCTGNCCACGGGTCAGCGATCTGGCAGAACGCAAAGCATTTCTCGACGAGCATGTATCTGAACTAAGAGTTGCCATTGCCCATGGCCAGATGCCGCCAGGCGAACTCGACGATGTAATGAACGCTTTTTATGACGGCAAATACGACGTGTTGCTTTCAACCACCATCGTAGAATCCGGATTGGATATCCCGACGGCCAACACGCTGATCGTCCACCGGGCCGATATGTTCGGACTGGCGCAGCTTTATCAGTTGCGCGGCCGGGTAGGGCGCTCCAAAGCACGGGCCTATGCGCTCTTCACATTGCCGGTGAATAAAACGCTCACGGCCACCGCAGAACGTCGATTGAAAGTGTTGCAATCGCTCGATACGCTCGGCGCAGGTTTCGAACTTGCCAGTCATGATCTGGATGCCCGTGGTTCTGGTAATTTGCTCGGAGAAGAACAATCCGGCCAAATCCGCGAAGTAGGTTACGATCTTTATCAACAAATGTTGGAAGAAGCCGTCGCCGAACTTAAAGAAGGTTCAGACTTTACCGGCGAAGATAAATGGTCGCCGCAAATTGCTGTCGGAACGCCGGTGCTGATCCCAGAATCATATGTGCCAGATCTCACATTGCGCCTCGGGCTTTATCGTCGTTTGGCAGATCTAAGGGAAATGCCGGAGATCGAAGCATTCGCTGCCGAATTGATCGATAGGTTCGGACCTCTACCCAATGAAGTTGATCAATNGTTAAAAATCGTCTTCATCAAAGGCCTGTGCCTCAAAGCCAATGTNGAAAAACTGGATGCNGGNCCAAANGGTCTGGTGATCACNTTCCGNGATAATAATTTCCCTAATCCTGCCGCCCTCGTNCAGTGGATTGGCGAACANGCCAGTNTGGCNAAAATCAGACCCAATCNGTCCATTGTGTTACAGCGCGANTGGGAATCNGCCGATAAGCGTTTGAAGGGTTCTGCGGTGATCATGAACAAGCTGGCGAAATTCGCGGAAGCTGCTTAGACCGCTACCAATTTTCCGTTTTCAACTTTGAATTGGCGTGAGGCAATNGCATCGCAATCGCTTTGATCATGGGTGATCATCAAAACGCAGCGGTTNTCTTTTTCAGCNAGCGTCTTAATCAGCGACAGCATTTCTGCCTTATTNGTCCCATCAAGACCNTTAAACGGNTCATCAAGCANNAANATGGGNGTNTCGCGCACAAANGTCCGGGCNAGNGCNACGCGCTGTTGTTGGCCNCCNGACATNGTGGANGCCTTTTGGTTCTCTAAACCNGCAAGNCCAACCTTTTTNAAGGCATCATCAATAATCGATGGCGCAACCCGCCCCTTAATNCCGAGAGCAATATTNTGTCCGGCAGTNAGNTGNTCGAACAGATTGTAATTTTGAAATAGGGTGGTAATCGGGCGTTTTTCTGGTGGAAGAGGTTTTAGGTTTTGGCCCTCCCAAGTCATGCCGCCGCCATCTGCAATGAAAAATCCGGCAATCAATTCCAGAAGCGTTGTTTTTCCGGAGCCACTTTCACCGGTGATCGCTATGATATCTTGTGGGGATGCCTCAAGGGAAAATTCATAGGTCAAATTTGCGCCCTTATGACGAAATAAGACGTGATCAAGTGTCAGCATGTTTGACCTCGTTTGAACCGGAAAATAATCTTGGAAACCCCAAAAAGACGAAAAGCGTCAGCGCCAGCATGATCAATGCCACACCGGCTGCATCGTGGGTTCGGTATGAACCCATCATTTGATAAAGATACCAGGGCAGGGTCGTAAAGTCCTGACTGCCGAACAGTGAAATTACGCCCAAATCCCCCATCGATATGCAGAAAGATAAAGCACAGACATAACCGATATCGCTACGCAGCAATGGCCACTCGGCATAGCGCCAACGGGTGAACGGACCAAGGCCAAGGGAAAAAGATAATTTGTCGTAACGCAGCCCGGTCTTTTCCATTGCAGGGCTGAGAATAGTCAGCGCAAATGGCAGAGCCATAAACAAATTGGCACTAATCAGCGCAACCACGGCCCAAAGATTTAATGGTCCCGGCATCTGACGCGCAAGAAGGAAAAACCCTAATCCCAACACTAAAGATGGCACGGCCAGATAAAGCATCGCGGAAAATGATAGCGACCGTTCGAAAAACTTGGCAAATAGTCCCGAGTTCATCCGTGTCCCGAGCGTAAAGTTACGTTTCGCTCCGGCAATCAACAATCCTACGACCACAGTCAACAGGCTGGAGGCGCTGGCAATTGCGATTGTGGTGGCGAACGCACGTTTGAATGATGGTTCACTCAATATTTTGCCGTAATCGGCTTGCAGGCCATCCAGAATTATCGCCCCCAGCGGCAGGAGAAAAACCAAACCAAAGAGAAATATTAGACCCTTTTGAACATTGCCGATGCCCCTAGGCTCAGGCCATTGGGAGTAAGAACCCTGCGTTGCAATATTTTGTGTAATGGAACGAAATCCAGAAGCAAGCATCACCAATGCTGCGCAGATGGTCAATTGTAACACCGCCAGATCAAGCGCGCGCGGGATGTCAAAATCCAGCTTTAGCGCTTCAAAAATGGTCACTTCCAATGTGTTATAGCGCGGCGAACCGCCCAAGATCAGCACAATTGCGAAGGATGTAAAACAAAGCAGGAATATCGTCACCGCAAGGCCGGGTAATGTAGTGCGGATGGCCGGCCATTCAATCAGATAAAACCGCTGCCAAGGTGATAATCCCAATGAGCGGCAGAGCTTGATTTTATCATGTGGGATCGTTTCAAATCGGTTGAGCAGGCTGCGCGCGGCAAACGACCCGTTGAAATAGACATGGGCAATTAATATGCCAGCCAGTCCATACAAGAAGCTGCCGAAGCTAAAATCGAATAGTGAGGTAGTAATCTGGTTCAGCCAACCGTTCCTACCAAATACCGTCACCAATCCCAAAACAAGTACCAGTGTCGGGATCACCAAGGCGGAGGATAAAAGCGCGATCAATATACGCCTTCCGGGGAAAGCCCATTGATGATGCAGGCACCATGCCAGCACGATGCCAACAGCGAGAGATAAGAGAGTGGAGAGGCCTGCCTGAAATGTGGTGAAACGCACGATCTGCCAGTCGCGATCTAATAAGTCGGAAAACCAGCTGGTTTTTTCCGTAGAAAAATCAGCCAACTGCCAAAGCAATATTCCGATCAATCCCAGCAAGGCGGCAGCAAACAAAGTGCCGGGAAAAAGGGACCAGCGAAAGCGGATGATCTGTTTCCAGATCATCATCGCAAGGTCCCTTTTAGATCGGAGATCATTATTCGCCTATAGCGTCCAGCCATTCGGAGATATATGTCTTGCGGTTTTTCTCCACCATCTGACCATCAAACAGCAGTGATTTTTCAGGCACATGCAGTGTTTCAAATCCCTCAGGCAGACCTTTTTCGGTTTTGGTAACGGTGTATGCCCAATTGGTTGTCGGGATGATGTTTTGAAAAGTATCACTCAACATGAACTGCATGAATTCTGCAGCCAGTTTTGGTTGTTTGGTTGATTTTAAAATACCGGCAACTTCGATTTGCATGTAATGCCCATCGCTGAAATTTGCCGACGCATAATTTGATTTACCCTCTGTAATCAAATGATAAGCAGGTGAGGTGGTATAGGAAAGCACCATATCGGCTTCGTTCTTGAGGAACAGACCATAAGCATCAGACCANCCTTTGGTGACGGTAAGGATTTTTGGCGCAATGGATTTCCAATATTCCGGTGCTTTATCACCAAAAATCTCGCGCACCCAAAGGATCAGCCCAAGGCCCGGTGTAGAAGAACGCGGATCCTGAATGACGATTTTGAAATCATCTGGCATGGCGGCCAATTCGGCAAATGATTTTGGCGGGTTCTTGACGACGCTGGTGTCATAGACAAAGGCAAAATAGCTGTAGTCGAAGGGTAGAAAAATTTTGTCGGACCACTTTTCCGGCAGGTTGAGGCTGGTCGTTTCAGCATGATGTTCACTAAACAGTCCGGTCGCACGGGCAGCTTCCGCGATGTTGGTATCGAGGCCCAATATAATATCTGCCTTGGTATCAGCTCCCTCAAGTTGTACCTTACGCAGGGCGCCAATTGAACTGTCTGCCGCCACGAAAGTTAGTGTGCAGTTGCAGCTTTTTTCAAAGGTTTCTTTTATTTTTGGTGCAGGCCCCCAGTCAGCGGCAAATGCATCGTAAGTGTAAATTGTTAAGCTTGGTTTATCTGCAGAATTCGCAAATAAAGTCATAGACAATGTCGTGACGATAACCGTACATAGCGCAATAATTGCATTGAAAAATTTCATAGTGTCGCTTCCTTATTTGGAAGCGGGGAAGGATGGCCATCTAAAATCTGGAAGAACCAGACAAAAATTACTCATCTCTTTCTTCCTCCGCCAAAAATTACTTGGATCAGGTTCAATGGGTATCTCTCAGCTTCTTTACTTGAAGCACCCCAGAAAGGATGGCTTACTCAATAGAGCAACCATATTTAAAGGCAAGGTAAAAAGCATTGAATACCCACACCCGACATAATTTCCATTTTGAAAAACCCGCCATCATTGTTGGTGGAGGCCACGTTGACGAAGAGTACCTGACCAAATTGCTTGCTAACGGTTATAGCCTAATTGCCGCTGATGGCGGAGCAAATAGGTTTTACAAATCAGACATTATTCCAGATGTGATTATTGGAGATATGGATTCACTCGACAATATCAGCCATTGGCGAACGAAAACTGCCCTGTTGGAAATTGATGAACAGGAAAGTACCGATTTCGAAAAATGCCTCGCCCTAACCAATGCACCGCTTTATGTCGGGCTCGGGCTTATCGGCAAACGGTTTGATCATTCCCTGGCTACCATGCACGCGATGGCCCGTTTCGCTACCAAGAAAACCGTTGTATTGCTTGATGAAACCGATGTGATTTTTGCAGCTCGCGGACACGTTAAACTCACCCTTGAAAAGGGCGCTCGCATTTCTATTTATCCCTTCGGGAAAATAAATTTTGAAAGTTCCCGCGGATTAAAATACCCGCTTGATAACCTCGTGATGGAACAAGGTGTGCAAATCGGAACTTCCAATGAGGCGATTAGCGACGTCATCGAAATCACCCCATCCAACGCTTATGCAACCTATAATGTGATCGTTGCCAAGCGGTTCATCGACAATATTATCACAGCCGGATTAGCCGGTTAGGCTCTTCACTCTAGCCATCGCTATCGTCAAGCGCTTGTTGAAATGCCTGCGTCAGCGCCTCTGGAGGCTGGGCACCCATCACCGCAAATTTTTGATCGATGACAAAACATGGAACGCCGGTAACGCCCATTTGCTGAGCCTGTGCGATTTCTTGTTGAACTTCGGTTTTGTCGCGGTCAGAGGCAAGTAATTCTCGCACCAGATCACCGTCCATGCCTGCATGGATGGCCGCATCCACCAAGACATCATCATTGCCGATATGTCCGCCCTCAAGGAAAAACAGCTCAAACAGCCGCCGCACCAGTTTGTTTTGAACGTCTGTTCCCAAACCACCGGCCCAGCGAATGACCCTGTGCGCGTCAAGCGTATTGGGAGAGACCTTCATGGCCTTGAAGTCAAATTCAATTCCCACATTTGTACCGGCTTTTTTGATGTTGTCATATCGGCTGTCAGCCTCGGCCTGTCCGCCAAACTTATCGTTTAGATATTTCTGCCGGTCCTTGCCCTCTTTGGGAAGCGTCGGGTCAAGCTGGTAAGGACGCCATGAAACCTCCACATCGAGATCAGGCATTGAAGCAATGGCTTTATCGAGGTTTTTTTTGCCGATATAGCACCATGGGCACATCACATCGGAAATCACGTCAATNGTCAGTTTCTTGGTCATAATNTACCTTTGGGCGTACCCTATTTAGCGGCTCGNTTGTCCCACCACGTGGGGAATTGATAGCCATATAATGATGTTTTGTCCGGTCTGCCAATATGATTCCACCGGGCCACCCATTGTTCATCGATATGAAACAGCGGTATCAGATAATGACCGGAGATCAGCAGACGATCAAGGGCCCGCACGCTGGAAGTAAAGTCTGCTTGGCTTTTTGCCTTCACAATCGCGTCAATCAACGCATCAATGGCAGGTTCTGCCNCNCCAGAATAGTTNAAACTGCCCGGAACATCNCGTACTTCGCTCCCCCAGCGCCATTTCTGNTCTGCCCCCGGAGACAGAGAAGCCGACAGGGATGCGACGATCATATCATAATCATAAGTCTGGGTTCGACGCTGATATTGTGCGTCGTCCACGGTNCGGATTGAGGCTTCGATGCCAATTTTAGCAAGAGATCGACTGAAGTTGATTGCGAGTTTTTCTTCACCTTGCGTCTTGCAAAGAATTTCAAACTTAAATGGACGCCCATCAGGATTGACTAACTTTCCGTCAACAGTTTTAAATCCGGCCTTTTTCAAAATGCGGAAGGCAGAGCGCAAAACTTTCCTGTCGCGACCACTGCCATTGGTTTTGGATGGAAGATAGGTTCCTGCCATGACTTTAGGCAAAACCTTGCCAGAATAGTCAGCCAGCAACGCCTTCTCAAAATCATCTGCGGCAATGCCCAAGCTTGATAGAGAAGAGCCATGCCAAAAACTTCCGGTTCGCTTATAGGCGTTGAAAAACAGGTTTTTATTGGTCCATTCAAAATCAAACAGCATGGCCAGCGCTTTTCGGACATTCAGATCACTGAACATCGCCCTCCGAGTATTAAAGAAAAACGCAAACATGGAGGCAGGCCGTCCGGTGTTAAAAGCATCCTTTACCACGCGCCCATCTTGGACTGCTGGAAATTTGAACGCCCGCTCCCATTGGGCAGGGTCGCCCTCGGGCACCACATCAACAATACCTTTTTTAAAAGCTTCAAACAGACTGCTGGCGGAACGAAAATATTCAACGGTTATTTCGTCGTAATTATCCAGCCCCCGTTTAATCGGCAAGTCTTTGGCCCAATAGTCGGGATTGCGCTGAAAGCGGATGCGTTGGCCCGGATCCACCTTGGAAACGCGGTAAGGGCCGCTGCCAATTGGAATTTCCAATGAGGATTGATCAAACGTATCGATAGAGGTGGCGTGCAACGGTAAAATAGGTGTCAGCCCTATAATGAGAGGAAACTCCCGGTCAGACTTCTCATTCAAATGGAATTTTACGCGTCGTTCGCCTGTTTTTTCTATACGATCGATCTTTTGCATACGGGTCGAATAGGGTGGTCGTCCCTTTTTCTCCAATAATTCATAGGTGAAGATGATGTCTTCTACAGAAACCGTTACCCCATCCGACCATTTGGCCTTTGGATTGAGGGTGAATTCCACCCAACTGCGATCATCTGGCACCTCAACCTTCTCTGCCAACAGGCCGTACATGGTGAAGGGTTCGTCGCGAGAGCGATACAACAACGTTTCAAATATCAGTTTGCCATATTGCGTGTCCCACATACCACGCGCAGTAGTTCGAATGCTTTTTAGAATAAACGGGTTGAGCGAATCAAACGTTCCCTGAACCCCGTAAGTGATTTTTCCGCCCTTTGGCGCATCGGGATTTGCATAGGGGAGATGTTTGAAATCTGAGGGTAGGGCGGGGTCGCCGTGCATGGCCAGCGCATGCGAGGGGGCTGATTGCGCGCTACCGGGAAAAACCGATAACAGGCATGCAACCGCAAGCAGTAATATGGTTTGGGAGGTAATACACCAAGTTTTCAGGGAGAAACCTTTGTTAAAGCGCATGAATTTTCCTATGTGATCATCAAATATAGAATTATATCCGATTCTGAAACTGAGATAAATTTAACATATAAGTTTACGATATATCGAGTCTGGACTGGTAATCGGCTTTGCATCTGTGTATGTGAAGAAAAGAATTGGCAGGCAATTGGTTTGTGCCCAAATGTGGTGTTTCGCCCAAATTTGAGCAAAATTCGGGTGTCCTTGTTCAAAAACCGAATTATCCAGAGTCCACAAAGAGCAGATATTCCTATGACCAGTAAAATTAATACATCCATTTTGATGGCCAGTGCAGCAGTAATGGGCACAATGATGCTATTACCTGTCAGTGAAGCCAATGCCCAGGGCGCAACACGCAGCAAAGGCTGGTANAAGGTTTGTTCAGAGCAAAACGAAACCAAAATATGCAATACCCAGTATCAGGCCATTGCTGGCACCGGTCAGGTTGTAACCTCGGTTAACCTGGCAGAAATCACCGGCAAGGTGAACCGCCGTGTATTTCAAATNACAGTACCAACAGGACGTTTGATTACTCCCGGCATCATCATGCAAATCGATTCAAAAAAGGGCGCGAAGCTGCCATANGTCTATTGCGTTCCACGCAATTGTGCAGCCGAAGTGAAACTGGATGATAATCTGGTGCAAATTTTGAAAAACGGTGGTGAACTGACGATAGTTTCAACCAATGTTCAAAACAAGCAAAACCCAATTAAAATTACCCTTAAAGGGTTTACGGCAGCTTATGACGGACCGCCTTTGAAGCAGGACGAGTTGCAGACCAAACAAAAAGAACTGCAGGAAGAGCTACGAAAAAAAGCGCAGGCAACCCCGCAAAAAGCTACAAGAAGCACAAGACGCAGCAAAAAAAGCTAACTAGTTTTTTTAAGCTTGTTGAAATTTATGAAAGCTCATCCACATTGTGGGTGAGCTTTTTTGTTTGATCTCACGATGCCTACTCACCCTGTGAGTAGGCATTTTGTTTGATCTCACGGCGTATCTTCGCTGACGCTCAGGCCTGCGAAGGCGCGGCGCATTAGCGCCGGGTTCCCACGCTCGCCCTTTGGGCTCTCATTCATTTTCCAAAGATTTATCGGACCGTTCCCTTGCACGATCCCATCCGTATCTACCACCGCCCTCGGCGGGGAGCGAAGAGCGACCGGCGCTAATGCGCCGCACCTTCGCAGGCCTGAGCGTCAGCGAAGATACGCCGTGAGATCAAACAAAATGCCTACTCACAGGGTGAGTAGGCA
>JAESSK010000031.1 GCA_016764155.1 Rhizobiaceae bacterium | reverse complement strand
GCGTGGATCATCTTCAGGGATACCGGCTTCAATCTTACCAACCAGATCGCCGCCAACATCTGCACCCTTGGTGAAGATACCGCCGCCGAGACGGGCAAAGATTGAAATGAGCGATGCACCAAAACCAAGAGCCACCATTGCGTCAATCACGATGCGGTCTTGTGTAGGGTCAAAACCCTGTATTGAAGTGAGATACCAGAAGTAGAAGGTAACACCCAAAAGAGCCAGACCTGCAACCAGCATGCCTGTTACAGCGCCTGATTTGAATGCAATTTCAAGACCTGCACCGAGGCTTTTGCTTGCTGCCTGTGCTGTTCTGACGTTTGCACGAACCGATATAAGCATGCCGATAAAGCCTGCAATACCGGAAAGGACAGCGCCGATGGCAAAACCAATTGCAACCAAAAACCCAAGCAACCAGACGAGGATTGCGAAAACTACGACCCCGGCAATCGAGATGGCCATGTACTGGCGAGACAGATAGGCTTGAGCGCCTTCCTGAATAAAGCCAGCAATTTCCTGCATACGTTCGTTACCAGCATCGGCCTTCAATACCGAATTACTAGCCCATATTCCATAAACCAGCGAAAGCAGTCCGGCGGCCATGGCAAGATAGATAGGTGTCATAATCTATGATCTCTCTTTGCACATTAATTAGTGTTATCGACTTCAAAATGTTGATGATTTACGCCCAGCCCAGAAAGAGCCATTGATACAAAAAGCTGTTCCAACAATGAAAACAGCCTCATTGGTCAGAAACCTTAGTCACAAAGTCGTGCACGTCAACAATTTGTTGGTAAATTAGACCAATGGGCTAGGCTTATTCAGCTATTTTTCGCTCATGACGTACCAAATACATCAATGAGATCAAACAAAGCACCACAACCGGGAAAATTACATAGTTTAAACCTGACCANCCAAATGCGTTGTAAGTCTGGCCTGACATGAAGGATGCAAAGGCTACTGAACCAAACAGCAAAAAGTCGTTTGCTCCTTGCGCTTTGCTCTTTTCTTCCGGGCGATAACAATCGGTCANCATGGCTGTGGCGCCNATGAAACCGAAGTTCCAGCCCACGCCCANNAGAATGAGNGCCAACCAGAATNTCCANAGTTCAAGGCCGGAAAGNGCCACAAACGCGCATGCAATCAAAATACAAAGCCCGGTAGCGACAACCCGNTCNTTGCCAAATCTGGCGATCAGGTGGCCGGTGAAAAAGCTCGGGCCAAACATCGCCATAACGTGCCACTGAATACCCAGCGTGCTGTCAGTGATGGAAATACCGCAGCCAATCATGGCCAGCGGTGCGCCGGTCATCACGAACGCCATCAAGGTATAAGAACCGATNGCGCAAATCAGCGACACCATAAAGCGTGGCTGGGTAATGATTTCCAATANTGGGCGTCCTGTATCCGCACTCGCCCGTTCCTGTTTGGACATAGGATTTTCAAATTTCAGGAAGGACAGAATAATAATGCCACAAAGAAGCAAGCCGACGCCTGCAAAATAAGCTCCGGCAAATTCAACCGGTGCCAATAAATCCCGTGCGAAAATNACCACCTGAGGGCCAATAACAGCTGCCCCTACTCCGCCNGCAAGAACCCANGAAATAGCTTTTACCCTGAATTTCTCGTCGCCCTGATCTGCGGCAGCGAAGCGGTATTGCTGGGTGAATGAGTTGCCGCCACCAATGAACATCAAGCCGAGCGCAAACATCCAGAAATTGGCGACCATCAAAGCGGAGCCCGCGATCAACATGCCGCAAATGGCAATGGAAGCCCCGGTCATGAAGCCGAGGCGACGCCCGATGCGGTGCATTAACATGGCTGCAGGCAGCGCAATCAGAGCAGTGCCCACATTAAATGCAGTGATGGGTACGGTTGCGAGAGACTTGTCGCTCCCTAAAAGGTAGAAACCTGCAAGACCTCCGATGGAGATTGAGAGTGGTGCAGCTGCACCTACTACGGATTGCGCAGCAGATAACAGAAACACATTGCGTTTCGCGGCGGCATTATTTTCCATGTAAGTATAGACCTAAAAGGTATCCTTGGGAGGAAACTGAAAAATTATGCTTTATTCATACGCTTTTTTGAATATGTTTAACAAGTGAATTTCAATGTTATTACTCGGTATCTGCATCACTTTGCTTGGAAGCCTCATCAGGCTTCGGAGGGAATTCATCTACNCGAATATCGCGGGCCAAGCGATCAAGAACGCCATTGACCAGTTTCGGCTCGTCTTCCTCGTAAAAGGACTTGGCCACATCAAGATATTCATTGATGACGACNCGAGCCGGAACGTCCTTGCGGTTTTGCAGTTCGAAGACGCCAGCGCGTAAAATGGAACGCAGCAAAGTGTGCATGCGCGCTAAAGGCCAGTCATCTGGCAAAACATTATGGATTAGCGGATCGATTTCCTTTTGGTTTTTCACCACACCGGCTAAAATTCCACGGAACCAGCTTTCATCTGCCTCACGGTAAAGTTCGCCGTCGATTTCCTTACCGAGACGTAGCTCTTCAAATTGGGCGACGACCTCCATTAGGTCTGCGTCACTCAGATCCATCTGGTAGATGGCCTGCACTGCTGCAAGACGGGCAAGGCCGCGCTTATTGGCTGGTTTGATAACAGGTGATGGTTGTTTGGGTTTGGTCATTTAGGCGCTCAGTTGCTTTTGAAGTTCGATCATTGCCAAGGCTGCTTTTGCAGCGCCCGCCCCTTTATTCATNTCGGAGACTTTCGCGCGGGCCCATGCCTGATCGCGGTTTTCTACAGTCAGAATACCATTGCCTACCGCCAGCGGACCATTCACAGACATAGTCATTATGGCGCGGGCAGATTCGATTGCGACGANATCATAGTGCGATGTCTCACCACGAATGACGCAACCAAGGGCCACATAACCATCGTAGTTTTTATTGCTCTTAACCGCCATGGCAATGGCTGCCGGAATTTCCAGAACGCCTGGCACCGATAAATGGTCGAAAGTCGCTCCGGCCTCTTCNAGGGCCATGAACGCGCCTTTTAATAGTTCATCGCCAATGTCGGCATAAAACTGGGCGTCGACGATTAATAAATGCGGCAAGGTGGGTCTCCGGACGGGTGTTTGTTGGATATAGAATCCTCAAACCATGATTGATGGTGAGAGGCAAGGATAAAGTTGGATTTATCGGGTAGCGATCTGGCGCAAAACCCGATTATGCATCTGCGGATTATTACCCAATGGAATATGGGAAGATTTGATTTTATAGCTGCGCAGCTGGGTGATCTGGTTTCCCCTTGCAAGCCTTGCTCTTGCTCTGGTGCAATCAAGATGGGTGCAGGTAAAATTATCGGCCGTGCGAACATTTGGCGGAATCCGNTTCAAATGAGTGCCTTCAATCGTGCCCAAATAGTGCACNGGNATGTGTTTGCGATTTAATTTAATAGCAATCCGCGAAACTAAATTGGCGCCATAGCTGATGCCGATCAGGTTTATTTCCACATTAGGGTTTCTTGCATAGGCTGCGAGAATGTCTTTCATCACAGCGGGTGCTGCCTGCCAGCTGCCCTCGACCGGGGTGATATAACTGAACAATCGTCCGCCCTCGATTTTCTTGGACAGNTTGGTNAAACCATACCCAATAAAGGGAACAGCACTTGCTAAGCCNTTAATAAGATAGGTTTTTTGAACCCGNGGCTCCAAANNNTCATAGGCTTGTTCATCNGGNGNGATGAACGAAGATGACCCTGANCGATCGACCNGTTGCTCNGAGATTTTCAGCGTATCAACAAACGAGCCNGAGCTGTATGACTGGCAGGAAGTCAATAAGAAAGCNGATANGATAAGTGGAGCCAAGAATTTCATAGGGCTCATTATGCCGTAAAAGTGGTTAATCTTTGGCAAAGGCAATTCTATTGATACTCTGACAAGCGCGCGGCATATCTGGCCATTTGATCAATTTCGAGATTAATGCGGTCTCCAACTTTCACTTCGCCCCAAGTTGTTNCCTCGCGCGAATGGCGGATCAAGAGAACATCAAAGCGGTTTTTCTCGACCTTGTTGANGGTCAANGATGTGCCGTCGAGACAGATGGAACCTTTGGTGGCGATGAATTTGGCCAATTCCTCCGGGGCTTCCAATACGTAGCGCCTTGCATCCCCTTCATCGATAATTTCGACAATTTCTGCGCGACCATCCACATGGC
Organism: Rhizobiaceae bacterium; assembly: GCA_016764155.1. Lineage (GTDB taxonomy): Bacteria > Pseudomonadota > Alphaproteobacteria > Rhizobiales > Rhizobiaceae. Next base: position 2,536 of record JAESSK010000031.1, on the reverse strand, counting down.
CGGAGACCAGATGGCCGCCNAGTTCGTCGCCGATTTTCAGGGATCGTTCCAGATTTAGGCGNGTGCCNACTTCTGCNGCACCCAGACTGGTCAACCGNAATGCCTCTTCCCANGCTTCAACNCAAAACCAGTCATCCCCTTTTTCTGTCACGGTCAGGCAGGTGCCAGCATGAGANATNGANGCNCCGATATCGATGGTGCTGGTNTCATAATNAGTACGGACTTTGAGACGCCTGCCCTGGTTGAGTTCAGAGATTTCCGTGACGATGCCGATNTCNGTTACAAGGCCGGTGAACATTTGGTTATTCTTTCTCNAACTGGGTTTGCTCNAAACGGTATTGGCGGTCNAGGCCACCTGATTGCGGGTTTATGAATTCCCATTCATCCACCAGATGGAAACTTGATGGTATATTATCAAGAGTGACGGGGGATAGTATTGCACGTTCAGAAGGTTTTTCGTCTGCNGCCCCTGTGCCAANGAATAATTCGATNGCGTCGACCAATCCATCNGCCAGAAGGCTAGTGGCGATTTTGGCTCCGCCTTCAACCATTAGGGATGTGATGCCCTTTTCGGCCAGATCGTCCAATAGTTCAGGCAATGCGATCTGCCCCTCGTGAATTTCACAGGCGATCAACTGGCAACGTTTTTCGATCAAGGCGTTTTGTTTTTCGTTGTCGTCGAATTTGGGTGCAACGATCCAGCATGGCACTTTATCTGCATTGGAAACAATTGCTGAATTCGGCGAAGTACTAAGTTTTGCGTCCAATATAATTCGGATGGGCGAGCGGTTTTCCATACCATCCAAACGACAGGTTAAATCGGGATTATCGGCACGCACGGTTGCAGCACCCACCAAAACTGCATCATGGCGTGCCCGCATCAAATGAACTTGCGCCCGTGACACAGAGCCGGTGATTGCTAATTGTCCTTCACCGCGCAGGCCCAGCAAACCGTTTTTGGTCACGGCAAGTTTTAGGGTTACGAATGGCCGACCCAGCGCTTTGCGGGTTAGATAACCCTCGATGTTGCTTTTCGCTGGCCCCGCCAACAGGCCTTGTTCAAAGGGAATACTCGCCTGTTCCAGCATGGCATGGCCCTTGCCGCTGACCCGGTCATCAGGGTCGATGACAGCGGTTACCACCCGTTCAATGCCCGCATCTATCAATGCTTGGGCGCAGGGAGGGGTTTTACCGTGATGGGCGCAGGGTTCGAGCGTCACATAGGCGGTTGAACCTTTTGCCAGATCACCACATTTATCCAACGCAACGGATTCGGCGTGAGGTCTGCCACCGATTGCAGTGATGCCCGTGGCGATGATGCAACCATCTTTGACCAGCACGCAGGCCACCGAAGGGTTGGTGCCCGTCAGNCCNTGATGGGACCCGCCCAAACGGATNGCTGCNGCCATAAAACGCTNGTCGNTATTAGNTGATTTCTCGTTCATGGGGATTTTGTGGCGCAATTGATGGGAAATTGGAAGGAAAATAAGCCTTACAGGCAATTGTCGCTCAATCGCATACCTGCTAATAGGCTCTGATAATCTTGACTAGCAGGTAAATTTCAGTGGCAAAAATAAACTCCATCGGCCTGATTGGCTACGGCAATTTCGGCAAATTTGTGCATNCCATGTTTGAGCGCTTTGCGCCGGAACTGAAGTTTCGTGTGCATTCACCAAGCCGCCAAAAAAACGGCAGCGGTGGTGGTGGTGTGTTTTATTCTCTGGAAGAAGTGGCCGAATGCGACGCGGTTTTCCTTTGCGTACCAATCAGCCGCTACAAGCAATATCTGGAAATGCTGCGCCCCTTGCTCTTGCCCCATACGGTGTTGATCGATGTGGCGACGGTTAAGGTTTATACAGGCGAACTGATCCGCGATATTTTAAAAAACCAGCCCTATATCTCGACCCACCCAATGTTTGGCCCGGAAAGCTATGCCAAGCAAAATTTTGAGGTAACGGGTTTGCGGGTGGTGGTGACTGAATCCAATCTTCCTAAGGATAAACACAGCCAATTGCTGCAACATATTGGTAACCTTGGGTTTTCTGTCGTTGAAAAAAGTGCCGAGCAGCACGATAAGGAAGTGGCTGAAACGCTGTTTCTCACCCACTATGTGGGTCAGGTTATTTCACGCGGCGGTTTTGAACGCACGGAAATTGATACGGTGTCGTTCGGATATCTGATGGATGCGGTGGATAGCGTTCGCCACGATACACAGCTGTTTGAAGACGTGCAGCGTTTCAATCCTTACTGCAAGGATGTGATCCAGCGCTTTGATGATAGCGAGCACGAAGTGAAGAACTTGCTGCTGAATTCCAAGCAGGATTAGTCCTGATTGTCGGTCAGCTCGTCGAGTACGGCTTCAAAATCGGATGCCTCGCGGAAATCACGATAGACCGAGGCAAAGCGCACATAAGCGACCGCGTCGACAGCTTTGAGACCTTCCATCACCAGCAGGCCGATTTCATCAGCAGGAATATCGCCCTCGCCTCTTGCTTCAAGTTGGCGAACAATACCGGTGATCATGCGTTCGATGCGC
>JAESSK010000030.1 GCA_016764155.1 Rhizobiaceae bacterium | reverse complement strand
TCGGATAAGAAGTACGTTAATTGAGTAAGTAATTAAATAACTAAGATTAGGGCCCGGTATTTTAAGACCTAAGTCCGGGCCTGATAACAAAAGGAGAGCGTTATGCGCCACCGTAAACAAGGCAGAAAACTAAATCGTACAGCGAGCCACCGTAAAGCAATGTTTGCTAATATGGCAGCCGCACTGATCGAGCATGAGCAGATCGTAACCACTTTGCCAAAAGCAAAAGAATTGCGCGCTGTTGTCGATAAGCTGATCACATTGGGCAAAAAAGGAACGCTTCACGCACGCCGTCAAGCAATTTCCCGTACCCGTGACGTTGAACAGTCAAAGAAACTGTTTGATGTGCTTGGACCACGCTATAAAGACCGCAATGGCGGCTATACACGCGTGCTTAAAGCTGGTTACCGCTACGGCGATAACGCGCCAATGGCCGTGATTGAACTGGTTGACCGCGACGTAGACGCCAAAGGCGCCAAAGATCGCGCTCGCACGGAAGCTATGGATGATACGCCGACTGAAACCGTCGACGCATCTTAATCGCTTTCAACAGTGATATGAATTTAAAACCGGGGCAATTTGCTCCGGTTTTTTTTATGCAGTAAGCGTTGTTTTTTGGACCCAATCCAGCGCTTGTTCCAGCCGGTCATCTCCCCAAAACAATTCGCCGTCTGGGGTTATGAAGCTGGGAGCACCGAAAATCCCTTTGGCTTGGGCTTGCGCCGTATTATCGAATAGGCGTTGTTTAATATTGGCACTTTTTGCCTGCGTGAAAAGCTTCTCCGCATCATGACCAAGCCGCTCCAATATTGCCTGGATGATCGCGCGATCAGATATATCTTCACCTTGCGCAAATTGGGCGCGATAAACTGCTTGGGTAAACGCAGCTTGTTGTTCCTCCGTTAGAAGGCACAAGGTTATACGCGCTGCCAGCAAGCCATTCGCCGGGAAAGTATCTTCGCAGCGGAGAAAGGGTATGCCGTAATTTTCGGCACTTCTTTCCATATCCCGCCTCATATATTCGCCCTTGGCTTTGTATATGTTGAAGGGGGAATTATCCCAGCCCTGTTTTTGAAAAATTGGCCCAAGTAAAAAAGGGTGCCAGCTTACTGCCACGCCTTTTGATTGGGCGAGAGGTTGAATGCGTTCCGCTGCAAGATAGGAATAGGTGGAAGCAAAATCATACCAGAACTCAAGTGATCCTGCGTTCATTTGCTTCCCGTTAATTCTGTCGGGTTTTTAAACCCCGGCCTGTCGGCTCTCAGCCGTTGCAAAAATTGCCTTGGCCAATGCGCGGTCACGCTTGTAGATATCGCGGAAATACTGGACTTTGCCATCTTCCGTCGGCCATGCTGTGAAATAGGCCACATATACCGGAATTTGTTGCGACAAGAGTTGCTTTGAATGCCCCTTGCCGAGCATCGCTGTAACCTTGCTGACACTTGTGCCCAGTACNGCTGCNGCCATCGCTCGCGGCTGTTGCAGTCGCACGCAACCATGGCTGAGTGCGCGTGCTTCACGCTTAAACAGACCGCGGGAAGGGGTGTCATGCATATAGATCGCATGTTTGTTCGGGAACAGGATTTTTAGTTCACCCAATGCATTGCGCGGTCCAGGTGTCTGGCGCACATCATAGCGTGGGTTTGAGCCAACTTGCGACCAGTCTACGCTGGCAGACGCTACCTGACGGCCTCTGGAATCTGTAACCTCATAGCCACGTTCGTCCAGATAGGAAGGGTTTTCCCGCAATTTTGGCAACATTTCATTGACCAGAATAGAACGCGGAACACCCCAGTAAGGGTTGTAGACGACGGATTCAATCGTATCGTGGAAAAACGATGTCTGATTGCTCGCCTTGCCAACAATCGCCCGCATGGAAAGGTTTGGCTTATTGTTCACCATATAGGTTGCCCGATAGGCCGGCTGATTGATGAAGACGTGGCGATTACCAAGATTGGACGGGTGCCAGCGCAACCGTTCAATGGCAAATAGCACACGATCAATCTTATTTTGAGAAGATATGCCGGTAAGTTTGGCAATCGTTGCGCTGCCAACAATACCATCCGCAAACAGTTTGTTTTCGCGCTGAAATGCTTTCACAAGCTTGACCAGTTCGGGCGTATAAACATCACCCTCGAAATAACCGGTAAGGGTCGCTTCATGCAGCGTCATCAGGTTTTTCGATGCGCGCATTTTAATGGCAGCAACGATCGTTGGAAGCTGGTCGTTAATTTGACCGGGCTTGAGCAAAGTGCCTGATTTGATGATGATTTGTTGTTCTGGATCGTTTGAGGCGCGTAATTCAACCAATTCTTTTTTAAACTGCTCATAGGCAGGCGATTTTGGCTGATAGCTGGCAAGATGCTCGCTCGGTAGATCGGCACTGCTCAGACCTGCCAGAATTTTTCTGAAATTCGGTTGGTTCCCGGGAAAGTCATGATAACCACTGAGTTTATTTGGATTAACTGTGCCATGGGCAGAATCTGCCGCATAACGCATGGCGCGCGCCGTCAGAAGAATTTCGAACGCGGCACCATCTTCAAGTCGCATATCGCCCTGTGTGCTGCCATCGGGGGAGCGAACAATATAGTTCAGCGGATCCAGCCCTTCCAGTTCAGCATTTTGTAATACTTCGAGAACGCCTTTGGCTTTCTCATTGGGCATCATATTGCCGTCCAGCCACATGAATTCAGGCGTTTTTGTATAATGATCGAGCAATGCTTTGCGAATTTTAGAGCTGGCTCTAACTTCCACTTTGGCCAATGCATCCAGATAGTCGGCAAAGTTCAGTGTTTCATCAGTAGCCATTATATTTGCTGATGGCATCTCGGCTGCCGGCAGCGTATCCGCTGGTGATGGTGTCATTTCCACCGCAGGTTCTAACATCGGAGTTTTTGAAATTTCGGACGATTGAGACCCTTCAGTCGGAGTTATCACCATATTACCAATTTTGGTAACGGCAGGTTCCGCCTTTTCAGCCATCGCTAATTCGGTTTTGACAATTTCTGTCGCAACAACGGCTTTTTCGGTCTCGACCATTTTTGCAGTCGCTGCATCGCCGGTCATTTTNGTGACCGATCCAGTATGCATGTTTTCAGGCTCCGCATCACCCGTATCAATCGGNTCCGCCATAGCAGGATCAGCCATAGGAGGNGCAAGCTTTGCAGAAAGCGGTGCNAAATTGATCAATTGCAGCGCCTCAGGCTTATAGTTGTAATATCTGGGTGCNCTTATCCGTTTGACCTCAACCGGATTTGCATTNCGCAATGCAAGCTCTCTGGCGCGCCTGCGCGCAGCNGCTTTTGGGAATAGGGNTTCAAATAGGGTTTTCTGTCTGGCTTCTGCTTGGGAAACAAGGTCAAAATGCCCAATTTCNCCAACGATATTGGCCCCACCAATGCACAATGAGGAACACAATAAAACACGTGCCAGTTTTTTCAATCCGGTCAAAAGAATCTCCGCTTAATTCAATGTTCGNAAACATGCCCTTATTGGCATTTGTTCCAAGGTTGCACCCCGACTTCAATTTTACGCAATTGCACCCATGCCCACAATCGCATGAAACTATTAACAGTTTAGTAGCGACTGCCCATTGGTGCAATGTAAAATGAGAGGATTACTGTCACGGTTTTGTCAATTTTATTGTTTTTTCCCTATCACCATAAAGAAAATATAGTGTAGTCACCAATTAGCAACACTATTCGCAGTGTTTGCCAACTCTTAAAATTTCAGCGGGATTCGCCATGCGCATATCAAAACTAGTCACACAACTGTTTGTGGTGTTTTTACTGACTGCGGTAATGCCTGCCCGCGCCGAGCAGGGAGTGGATGTTTTCAAGGATGCGCTCGGAAAATTGCTGCAACAAAACGCAGATGAGACGAGCAGCAAAAATGTCCCGACTAACAAAAGGCAGATGCAGCTTTCTTTTGCGCCTTTGGTTAAACTGGTGGCGCCATCCGTGGTGAATGTTTACGCGGCAAAAAAAGCCGTCCGGCGTTCTCCTTTTGCCGGCGATCCGTTTTTTGAACGATTTTTTGGAAAACGTGGCTCCAAAGGTGGTCGCCAACGCAATCAATCTTCCCTCGGCTCTGGTGTTATTGTGGCGTCCATCGGCATTATCGTCACCAATCATCACGTCATCAAAGGGGCCGATAAAGTAAAAATATCGCTCGCTGATGGACGTGAGTTTGAGTGCGAAATTATCTTAATGGATGAAAAGTCCGATCTGGCGATCCTGAGAACCAAAGAGAGGCAAAATTTCCCCGCTTTGCAGATGGGAGATTCTGAGGCAGTCGAAGTAGGCGATTTGGTTTTGGCGATCGGCAATCCCTTTGGTGTAGGTCAAACAGTGACCAGCGGCATCGTATCAGCAATTGCCCGTTCAAGACGCGGCATCAGCGATTTCGGGTTCTTCCTTCAAACAGATGCTTCCATCAACCCGGGTAATTCCGGCGGTGCTCTGGTCGATATGAATGGTCGTTTGATCGGCATCAATACAGCGATTTACAGCAAATCCGGCGGTTCAAACGGCATCGGTTTTGCCATTCCCTCCAATATGGTGCGGGTGGTGGTGCAGTCTTCAAAAACCGGCAATAAGGTTACAAGACCTTGGATTGGCGCAACGTTTCAGGCCGTTACCTCCGACATTGCAGGTTCCTTGGGCATGAATCGCCCCCGTGGAGCACTGGTCGTCGGTGTTGCCAATAACAGCCCGGCAAAAAAGGCCGGTATGCGGGCAGGGGACGTGATCGTCGCCATCAATAAACAGCCATTGCAGCATCTGGATGCCATGGGTTACCACCTCACAACCATTGGCATTGGTGGTGTCGCGAATTTTGAAATTTTATCCAAGGGGCAAAAAAGAACGCTCAGCATGCAATTGATGGCGGCTCCCGAAACCGTACCCCGTGAAGTGCGCACAATGCCGAGAAATACGGCACTGGGTGGCGCCACTGTGGCCAATTTATCCCCGGCTATTTCGCAGGAAATCAGCATGCCCGGCAATAAAAAGGGCGTGGTGGTCATGCGTATTATCCGTCGTTCACCTGCTGCCCAAAACGGCTTGCGCCCNCTCGATATCATCCGCGAAATCAATGGCGTACGGATAGAATCNAGCGGCCATTTGCGCGAGATAGCTTATGGGCTTTCGGATCGCTGGGANATCACGGTCGAAAGAAAAGGTCGCCAATTGGTATTTGCCCGTAAAGGCAGCTTTTTCCGCCAGTTTGTGCGCTAGGAAAAACAAGGTGTCTGATCTATTCGCAGCAGAGAAGCAAGAAAATGAAGCGTCGATGCAGCATCGCCCGCTTGCTGATCGNNTNCGNCCAAAAACCCTTGANGAAGTNGTNGGGCANGANCATCTGGTAGGNGAAGANGGNGCNCTNACCCGNATGATTGCNTCCGGCAATATCGGNAGTTTGATNTTNTGGGGNCCNCCNGGCACGGGTAAAACNACNGTNGCANGNTTGATTGCNGGTNAAACNGAANTGGCATTCGAGCAAATNTCCGCGATATTTTCCGGTGTGGCTGATTTAAAAAAGGTTTTNGAATCCGCCCGCCATCGCCGCTCCAACGGNAAAGCCACACTGCTTTTTGTCGATGANATACACCGNTTNAACCGGGCNCAANTGGATAGNTTTTTGCCNGTNATGGAAGANGGCACCATNGTCNTGATTGGNGCNACCACCGAAAATCCATCGTTCGAACTCAACGCNGCTNTNTTGTCGCGAGCCAACGTGCTGACGTTTAAATCCCATGACGANACCAGCCTCAAATCCTTGCTTNGCCGCGCCGAAGAATTGCAGGATGATAAATTGCCTCTGGATGAGGAGGCCCGCGCCTCTCTCATTCGCATGGCCGATGGCGATGGACGCGCCATTCTTTCTCTTGCCGAAGAAGTTTGGCGCACCGCNCGTGGTGATGAGATATTCAACGCCAAGGAATTACAGGAAGTCCTCCAGCGCCGTGCCCCGATCTACGATAAAGGGCAGGACGGGCATTATAATATTATCAGCGCNCTGCATAAGGCCGTGCGTGGCTCGGACCCNGATGCTGCACTNTATTATCTNTGCCGNATGCTNGATGCAGGTGAAGATCGCCGCTTCATAGGACGCAGACTTGTGCGCATGGCCAGCGANGATATCGGTAATGCCGACCCGCAGGCCTTGGTGATCTGCAACGCGGCCAAAGACACTTATGATTTTCTAGGTTCCCCCGAAGGGGAATTGGCGCTGGCACAGGCCTGCGTCTATATAGCAACTGCGCCAAAATCGAATGCGGTTTACAAAGCTTACAAGCAGGCNATGGCCGCAGCCAAGGAATTCGGNTCNCTCATGCCGCCAAAACACATTTTGAATGCGCCNACTAAGCTTATGGGTGCAGAAGGTTACGGGGTGGGCTATCAATATGATCACGACCAGCCAGATGCCTTTTCCGGGCAGGACTATTTTCCCGAAGCCATGGGGCGAATCGAGTTTTACGACCCGCNCGAACGTGGCTTTGANCGGGACATAAGNAAACGGCTGGAATACTGGTCGAATTTGCGGAAGGAACGCAATAGATGAGCCATCTTTTATTGGTTGCCCTTGGCGGCGGCATCGGCGCAGGCTTGCGCCATTTATCNGCCTCTGCCGCNTTGCGTGTCATGGGGCCCAATTTTCCGTGGGGAACGATTTTTGTAAATGTGGTTGGCTCGCTTGTTATGGGGCTATTCATNGGTTGGTTGGTAAAGCGCACCGGCGGTACCAGTCAGGAAGTNCGGCTGTTTTTTGCAACTGGCGTNCTTGGCGGCTTNACCACATTTTCAGCCTTTTCTCTCGATGCAGCCAATCTGGTTGAACGNGGAGCGAACATGATGGCGCTCTCNTACGTTCTTGGAAGTGTATTGCTATCAATTTCCGCCGTTTTTGTCGGATTGATGGTTGCAAGATCGGTGTTGTGATAACGCCCCGAATGCTGTAGGCATCGGGTAATCCCATAATAATTTTGAAAGCTAAAACCATGCGCGGTGTGGAGAATAAAACTATTGATGCCGATGAAACAGGCATGCGCCTTGATCGTTGGTTCAAACTGCATTTTCCGGGCCTCGGCTTCGGCATGCTGCAAAAGCTGCTGCGTTCGGGCCAAATTCGNATTAATGGCGGTAGGGTGAAATCTGATACCAGAGTTGTCCCGGGCCAGACCGTGCGCATCCCGCCCCAGATCACAAATCTGGAAGACAATAATGACGCCAGCGCCAAGCTTAAAAAGCCGCTGACTTCTAATACCATTCGCGATCAGCACGATATAGATGTTTTGAAGGCGATGCTTCTATACGAAGACAAGAAAGTCTACGTGTTCAACAAACCTGCCGGTCTGGCAGTGCAGGGCGGTTCCGGCCTCAACCGTCACGTGGATAAAATGCTTGAATCCATGCGCAATAAAAANGGCGAAAAGCCTCGCCTCGTGCACCGTCTCGACCGGGAAACCTCCGGCGTTCTGGTGATNGCACGCACAAGAGGNGCNGCNGCATCGCTCACCAAAGCATTCCGCAACCGCACCACGGAAAAGACCTATTGGGCCATTTGCAAAGGCACTCCGCGCAAGAAGGAGGGCCGCATTTCTAACTATTTGGTCAAGGAACGTCTCGAAGAGGGCGATAAAATGCGCGTCGGCGTACATGGCGAGCGCGGCGCAGATCACGCAGTTACCAATTACCGGGTGATTGAAACCGCTGGTTCATTGAGCTGGATCGAGTTTCAGCCGGTAACCGGCAGAACCCACCAATTGCGCATCCATGCCGCCCATATGGGCCATCCAATCATTGGCGATCCAAAATATTTCGACGTGGAAAATTGGGAATTACCCGGCGGTATCCAGAAGCGCTTGCATCTGCATGCCCGCAATATCCGCATTCCTCATCCCGATGGCGGCAAAATCGATGTCAGCGCACCGCTACCGCAACACATATTGCAAACCTTCAATTTGCTCGCATTGGAAGAAGCGGACGGAGAACCAATCGAGGAAGATTTCCGTTGAAACTGATCCTGTTTGATGCAGATGGTACTCTTACCGATAGTCAGGCAGTCATTCATGACAGCATGGTTCAAACATTTATTGATTTTGGCTATGAAGCGCCTAAACCAGAAGACACAAGAAAAATTGTCGGCCTTTCTCTGAATATCGCGATTGCAACTATGTTGGGACGTGAACCCGATGATCAGACTGCCGAGATGAAAGAGAAATATAGCAGTAATTTTCAGGACATTATGCATAAGCCTGAATATGATACGCGCTTGTTTCCAGGTATTCAGGAACTGATCGAGGCTTTGGCTGAACATGACAATTTGCTCATTGGTCTGGTCACCGGAAAATCACGCCGTGGCGTTGATCGTCTGCTTGACGGTCAGGGGTTCCGCCCCCATTTTATAACCAGCCGTTGCGCTGATGATTGCCCGTCAAAGCCGCATCCTGCAATGGTTTTGGAATGCTGTGATGAGGTAGGGGTCGCGCCTGAGCGAACCTATGTTGTCGGGGATACAAGTTTTGATA
>JAESSK010000029.1 GCA_016764155.1 Rhizobiaceae bacterium | reverse complement strand
ATTTGTCGCTGGTCAGAATATTCCAATAGTTATCAGTTTGCCAGATTGCCGGAAATCCAAAAGGGTTGGTCCGCAGTTCCGCTCCGGTTTTAAAGCCACCCAACACCGTTGCCAAAAGCGGAATGATGATCATTCCGGCAACCACGAACAGCGCCAAATATTTATAAAGCAGTTTTGTATTGAAAGGCCGACGCTCGGCGGAAGCTATCTCACTCATCGCGCATAAATGTCCTTTTATAGGTGAACGCAAATACCACGCAGATGATAAACAGCACCGTTCCGACAGCGCCGCCAAAACCAACTTTCATCCGAACAATGCCGAAATTATAGAGATAGGTTACCATCGTCTGGGAGCTGTCATTGGGGCCGCCCAAGGTCATCGGCATGATCAAATCAAACAATTGCAGTGAGCCAAGGACGCCAAAGAAGATCGAAAGGGCGGTGGTGGATTTGAGCAGCGGCAAAGTCACATAGCGCAACACCTGCCAACTCGTTGCACCATCCACGTGGGCAGCTTTATATAAATCACGGTCGATCGCCTGCAGCCCGGCAATGAATAACATCATATGGAAACCGAAATATTTCCATATGATCACCACAATGATCGCGGTCATTGCCAGTTCCTGCTGGGCCAATATATGAAACGGCTCGTGGCCGAATAGGCCGAGGAAATTTGATAATAATCCCGTGTCGCCATCATAGACAAAACGCCAGATCAGTCCTGCAGCAATCTCCGCCAGCACATAGGGTAAAAAGAACAGCAGACGGAAGAATGTNCCNCCNGGAATTTTATCAGCCAGAATAACCGCCATGGCAAAAGCCAGNGGAATTTGAATGAGGATTGAAGCCACAATGACATAGGCNTTATGCCANAGNGCTTTGTGAAACACGCTGTGCTTGATCAATTTGAAATAGTGTTTCAGCCCGACGAAATTCTCCGGCGAACCAAANCCATTCCANTTGAAAAAGCTNAAATACATGGCTTCGCCCATGGGCAGAACCACGAAAATCGTGAACAGAAGCAATGCGGGCGGCAAGAATAACGCAACGGTCAATAAGGTATCGCTCCNGCGATTACCCTTTGGACGCACCTGTGAACGCCCNGGCGATTTCCAGCCACGCGTTTGCNGNGCGCTTGATGTTTCAGCTTGCTTTGGAGTTGCCACCAATTGTCTCCGAGATTTGAAAGAATACGCAGTGCCGGAGAAGTCCCCGGCACTGTCAGCACTGTGATGAAAAGCAGATTATCAAGAAGGGATTATCTGTCTTCCCAAGCTTCCTGAATGTTTGCTGCTGCTTCTTCAGGGGTGATGTCACCCGTGGAAAGAACCGCAGACATGTCATTCACAACAAGACCAACATCTGGGCCCAACAACTGATCGTAATAGATCTGATGATAAGTTGAGTTGGCAATTTTGTTGGCAATTAATTTAGAGAACGGGTTCTTAATACCGCTATCAGCACCAATTGCTGTTGGGATAATCCAACCTTGAGCAGCCATTTCAGCCTGAACATCAGCACTTAGAAAATGCTTCACAAAATCGACGGCTTCTTTCGGAGCGTCTTTGGTAAAGAGCCAGCCATTGATACCACCAAGGGTACTTGTGGTTTTGCCTTTTCCACCTTCAACAGCAGGAAACGGAATCCAGCCCAATTCATCATCTGATAGGCCTTTGCCGTCAGAAGATTTTGAACGCTGACGGTTATACATCCAGTTGCCCATCAAATGCATGGCAAACTCTTCATCGCCAAATTTTCCGTACATGGCATTTTGGTCCGCAGCGATATAGCCGTTCTGGAAAGGTTCAAGCGCTACAAGCTCCTGAAACTTTCTACCGGCTTCAACAAATGCTTCNCTGGCAAAACCTTTGCCTTCTCCGGCAACGGCTGCNTTNAANGCNTCCTCGCCACCAAGGCGAAGCATCAGTTCGGTATAATAAAAATGGATTGGCCATTTTTGAGAACCGCCCAGACCGATCGGAACAGTTCCGGCTGCCTTGAGTTTCTTCACAGCATCAAGAAGGTTTGCCCATGTTTTGATGCCTTCACCATCAACACCGGCTTCTTTAAGCAGACGCTTATTGTACCAAAAGCCAACCATGTTTACCAAGTTCGGGCCACCCCAGATTTTATCTTTATAGGTAAAAGCATTGACCGCAGCCTTAGAAAATGTGCCAGCCCAGCCATCGTTCATTTCAGCCGTTACATCGCGCAACACGCCACTGTCGATCTGCGCCTGCATCACGCCGCCGCCCCAGCTATAGAAGAAATCCGGGCGATCATCCGATTGCAATAATGTTGGAAGCTTGGCCTTAAAGGACTGGCCTTCGATGTGCTGAATCTCAACAGTCACACCGTTNGTAGCGGCGGTATAATCTTTCGCCAATTTTTCATAAAATGCTTTTTGATCCGGGTCGCCCTGCGAGTGAAGCCACTTAACGACAACATCGTCTGCAAAAGCTAAACCACTTGATGCCGTTAAGGCAAAAGCTGCTCCAGCAGCCAGTGATATCCAGTTTTTCATTTAACCCTCCCTAGGTAAAATCTGTGCAGAATTGCACGGAAGGTCATGAATGCTCTGCGTCAAATCTTCGAAATCACGATTGAGAACCAGAAAAACTGAATTGATAAATTAGAAAACCACACTAAATTTCACATGTTTACGCGGTTTTTGAGAGGGCTGTACTTTTGCTATCGAACGATTCCAGCCGACTTAAAAAAATATCACCAATGCTCCCAGACGACTCCCCAATTTCCTCCGATCGATAGAAAAACGCTATTTATTTCACGACCCGAATTTAATCTGCTCTTTCCGAGAACCAAGAGTCAAGGTCTATTCCGTACCGTAGCAAATCTCAATTGCTGAAATATTGGTGCAATTGAGTGAAAGCAGTTCTCAAAAATTGCTTTCTTTTTTCAGGTATTTAGAATGCTTAAACCTGCGGGAGACAGCAGTCCACTTGGTTGTTCAAGCGGTTCTGTTGCTTCATCATAGGAAGTTGGTTCGTCGTGGAAGTAATCCTGTTTTTAGGTGCTGTCAGGGTGCTGCATATACATGTGGGTATCCTCAATGGAGGCATGTAATTCTAACGAGATTTCGTCGCTGACAATTGAAAATTGCCCTGCAAAGCACGATTAGAAAACGTGGCGATAAATTCTAGAGCGTTGTTAAAACGCTCTATTTGAATTCAACGGGTAAGCCCTTTTGCTTCCAGATCAGCTAGATGATCGTTCCAGCGGGTCTCTTTATCTTTTCCCAATTCGAGAAAATAAGACCAGCTGAATATGCCTGTATTATGCATGTCATCAAATGTGATGCGGATAGCGTAATTTCCAACCGCTTCAACGGTCATGATTTCCACGTCCTTCTTGCCGCCAATGGTTTGGCGTTGGGAAGGGGAGTGGCCTTGAACCTCGGCAGAAGGCGATAAAACACGCAGCATCTCGGCCGGAAATTTGTAAGCAAGCTCTTTACTGAATACGACGCGCAGGCTTTTTTTATCTTTTGCAACACGCAATTCGATCGGGACAGAAGGGGTAAGGGACATGGAATTGTTCTCAAAATGCTATGGAAAGATCAATTTATGAGGCCAGAAGGAGAACTTCAAGTGTTTTTAGCAATCATTCCGCCGCCTCTTTGGTAAGGCGTTCCTGCGCAATCACCGCACGCAATGCCGCTGGTTTGATCGGTTTTTGCAATATCGGAATTCCCATTTCACCGGCTTCCAGTTTTAGTTCGGTGGAACGGTCCGCGGTAATCAGCACGGCTGGAATTTGAGGACCAAATTTTTCTCGCAATGCGCTGATCGCATCAAGACCGTTGGCCTTATCCAGATGATAATCCGCCAAAATGACATCCGGCAATCTGTCTTCTTTTTCGATCACCTTGCANGATTCTTTTAGATCAGTAGCGGTACGAACCTCNCAGCCCCATTGGGTCAACAGGCTCGACATCCCTTCAAGGATATTGGCGTCATTATCGATACAAAGAATNAANGTTCCTTCCAGCTGATGGCTGGTAACGATGGANGTTTGTGCTTTTGTTTTNCCNGTATTGATGACGGCCTCNGCCACATCNAGCAACACTTCAAATGTCGTGCCCTTACGGAGTTTNGATTGCACCTGAACCTTGTGCCCCAGCATGTTGGCAATGCGTTCCACGATAGAAAGGCCAAGGCCCAAACCTGCAGCCTGTTTTGCNCCGTCTTCCAGACGTTCAAATTCCGTGAAGATAATNCCCAGATTTTTCTTGGCAATCCCNATTCCNGTATCACGTACCTTGATGGAAATCTGGTCNCCGACCGTTTCGCAAAAAATAGAAACCCCGCCCGAACGGGTATATTTAAGNGCNTTGGAAATCAGGTTTTGCAGCAATCGCCGCAATTGTCCGGGGTCTGAATATACCCATGCATCGGTCTTAACAAAATCAAGGGTCAGNCCTTTTTCGATGGCAAAGGGAATGAATTCCAGCTTCAATTGATCCAACACGGATTTCAAAGGAAAGCCCACCGGAGTTGCAACCATCTGGGCTGTATCAAGCCGGGAAATCGCNAGGATNGCGCCCAGAATATCTTCAACNGATTCNAGAGATTTNCCCATATTCTGGGCTAGATTNACTTCNGTTTTATTTTTAAGGCGCTCCAGCAAGGTCGAGGAATAAAGCCGTGCNGCATTGAGCGGTTGCAAAATATCATGNCCGGCAGCCGCNANAAANCGGGTCTTGCTTCGGTTCGCNGTATCGGCTTCTGCCTTGGCAATTTTNANTTGTTCATTCAGTTCCACCAGATCGCTGGTGCGTTCTTCCACCCGTCGNTCAAGACCTTCATTGGCCTCGCGTAACGCCTCTGCCGAACGCAGACGCGCGGTAATATCATTCCACGTCACCACAATGCCGCCNGCAGGCATGGCNCTGGTNTTNATCTCCATGATCTTGTCTTGACCGGGCATTTCGAAATGCCACAAATCATCNTTGTGGATCATCCGGTTTGCCAATTGTTCGCCATCNGGGTCAAAATCTTCCAGTTGATTTTGTTCAATGATTTCCTTTGTAATNTCNGCCAAAGGTGCTCCGGCCTTNACAACGCTGGTGGGCAGGTCGAGCAGAATTCTAAATTGCCTATTCCACGAGGCCAATCGAAATTCATCATCAAAAACCGTCAGCCCCTGATCCAGCTGATCCAGTGCCGATTGCAAAACTCCCCGGTTAAATTGCAGGGCCTCGGAGGCCTGATCGAGCAATTGNAAATTGGCTTTTACATCGCTGTCATAGCGTTTNAANAANAGCGAATGCACAAGACGCGATGAGGAGGCGCCAATGGCACTGGCCAAAAGCTGTTCGGAAAAGCGCAACAATTCATCATTGATGAANTGNTCGTCCTGCAGGGTTTCTCCCAGCGTNGACCAATAATCTTCAAAGGCACGNTTTGTTCTGGTGACGCCAAGATANCGCGCNACGGTTTCGCGCAATTGTTGAACGGTGACTTCGCTCTCACCGGTTCCACCAGAACGAGAGGAGCCCCGTGAAACGGAAACAAAAGCGCTCGCCTGCATCCGCTCCAATGGGTCGGCNGCTCTGGTAAGCGANCCTNCCACATAACCNAANGTATTGAATATCAGNCTCCAGATCATGCCGTTGCTGATCACTGCCAGATCAAGNCCAAACAGGTTTTGCGGGCGTAAATTTGTGATGCCGAANAGGCCTTCGGTCACCAGCGGGTGGCCACTGGGAAGGAATGTGGGAAGCAGCAAGGTGTAGCCCCACACACTGGCTCCACAAATCATACCGATGATTGCACCGCGCGCATTGGCCTGTCTCCAGAACAGACCACCAAAGAACGCAGGGCCCAATTGGGCAATTGCCACGAATAAAATCAAGCCAATTGACGCAAGGGCCACGGTATTATCGGTGAGCGAATAATAGAAATAGGCAAGGGTCAGCACGCCGATAATCGCACCCCGGCGAATGTTCAATATGGGAACTTCCATATCGCGCGTGCTTGTCTCTTCGGCACCCGCTTGAGAGCGCAGGTAGATCGGCAATATTAAATCGTTCGACAGCATGATTGCCAGTG